>JAFVSR010000076.1 GCA_017503645.1 Bacteroidaceae bacterium
ACTGCGTGGCGAAGTTGGCGCACCAAGCGAGAACTAACAGCTTGCTGTTACCGCAGCGACTGCGACAACGAATAATTGCACCAGGTGCAGAGCTTTTGCTCCTTTTGTCGGTACAAAAGGAGAGAAAGATATATAAATTAATGAAAGAATATCCGATAATCAGCACCGAAAACTATAAAGCAAGACAATACTATCCATAGAGCGTTGCACCTATGTAGCCAAGGCACACACAAAACCTCCTCAGTCTTGCGAAGAGCGCAAGCCTGCTCCTCCTAATGAGGAGCAGTTTAATGCCCCTACAACAGGCGGCCACGCGATGAAAGAACGTATAAAAATAAGATTAAACAAAGAAAAGCTCGCGGGCCACCGAGGACTATAAAGCAAACTTAATTGCTTCTACACTCGTCTATCAATGCCATTTATTAGGGTATCCCCTATACTTTGCAGGTGAGCAGTATTTTGCATAAGGATAAACTAAGGTGCGCAACGGCTCAATAGCCTACACCTAAAACACAAACGCCGCAGACACGTGTCTGCGGCGTTTGTGTACCCTCGCTGGGAATCGAACCCAAATCTAAGGTTTAGGAAACCTCCATTCTATCCATTGAACTACAAGGGCAACATTTCACGGCGCGAAGATAAGGATTTTATTTGCAATCGTCAAATGCTATTTTACTATTTTAATGATTAAATTTTGTTTTTAGCCCCAACAAAGCCGTTAATTAAATAATATTCACTACCTTTGCAACTTGTTATAATGGGCCGAAAACATAAAACCAAACAAGATTCGGCAACGCTCAATAAATCTCGTATATAATGCAACTCCCTTAAACAAGGGAGAAAAACATCACAATACAATGAGTAAAAAAAGTATTTCAATCCTTACCAAAGACGGCGTGAGCTACCTGATACCGTTCATTCTCATTACTTCGTGCTTTGCCCTATGGGGCTTTGCCAACGACATTACCCACCCTATGGTAAAAGCCTTTTCTAAAATTTTTAGAATGAATGTAACCGAGGGTACGCTTGTGCAAGTGGCATTCTATGCCGGCTACTTTGTTATGGCACTGCCCGCAGCCATTTTCATAAGAAAATTTTCTTACAAAGCAGGTATTTTGCTTGGCCTTGCCCTCTATGCCATTGGAGCGCTCCTGTTCTTCCCCGCTAAGATGACGGGCGAGTATTTCCCCTTCCTTATGGCATACTTCATACTAACCTGCGGATTATCCTTTTTGGAAACAAGTGCAAACCCCTATATACTATCAATGGGTAGCGAGGAGACCGCCACACAGCGCTTGAACCTGGCGCAGGCATTCAACCCCATAGGTTCGTTGCTTGGTATGTATGTGGCAATGAACTTTATACAAGCCAAGCTGAACCCGCTGAGCACAAGCGAGAGAGCATTGCTTGGCGATGCTGAGTTCGAGGCGGTGAAGGCTGCCGACCTTGACATTCTCACCACCCCATACCTTGCCATAGGCATTGTAATTGCCATAATATTTGTACTGATATTCCTTGTGAGAATGCCCAAGAATGGCGACAAGGAGACAAGCATAAACCTGGTGCCCACGTTCAAAAGGCTTGCCGGCATAAGCAACTACCGCGAGGGAGTTATTGCCCAGTTCTTCTATGTGGGCGTGCAGACGATGTGCTGGACATTCATCATACAATATGGCACACACATATTTATGCTCGATGGTATGGAGGAAAGGGCTGCCGAGGTGTTGTCGCAGAAATACAACATTGTGGCAATGGTCATTTTCTGTTGCAGCCGTTTCATATGCACATTCTTGCTGCGCTTCATAAAGCCCGGCCTGTTACTCACCATCCTTGCATCGGTGGGTTGTGCGCTCACATTAGGAGTTATATTCTTTGAAAACGTATATGGTCTCTATTGCCTTGTGGCTATATCGGCTTGTATGTCGCTTATGTTCCCCACCATATACGGCATTGCCCTGCGAGGCTTGGGCGAGGATGCCAAGTTTGGCGCTGCCGGCCTCATTATGGCCATTCTCGGCGGCTCGGTGCTACCTCCCCTGCAGGCTGCCATAATAGACAAAGGCACAATATTCGATGTGCCCGCCACACACTTCTCGTTCATACTGCCGCTTATATGCTTTGTGATAATCACCATATATGGCTACCGCACTAACAGACGGTTTGCTAAAGCAAAATGACAAATACGCACTATACAGACAAAAAACTGCGCCGCGGCGCAGTTTTTTGCGTTTGTTATACCCACTTTAACATATATTTAACTGCAAAGCGCTATCTTTGCCCGCGTAAAAGAGAAGCAATGAGAAACTACATAACTTTAATAATACTATTATTCACGCTGCAGCAGGCCGCGGCACAGAGCTATTCAGAGCTATGCGAGGCCGGCAAAACCCACCTCGAGAGAAAAGAGTATAAAAAGGCTGCCGAAGCATTTGAAAAAGCAAACAGCGCAGCAAGGAACGACAGCGAAAGGTTGCACACGCTCACAAACTTAGGGCAGGCTCAGAGCCTTATGAACAAGCACGAGCAGGCTGCCGAGAGCTTTGGCAAAGCGCTGGAGATAAACCCCACATCGCCTATGCTGCAACTGCAGCGTGGCAACGCGCTGCTGCAGATAGACAGCACACAGGCTGCCGTGGAGTACTACAACAAGATACTCGCAAAGCACCCCCACAACCGTGAGGCACGTTTTTTCAGGGCATACGCATACAGCCTATTGGGGCAATACAAAGAGGGCAAACTCGACTACATAAAACTCATATCGGCCAACGGCGAGGACAAGGAGGCCCGCCTGGGACTGGCGGTGCTCTATCAGCGCGAGGGCAACATAAACGAGTGCCTTATGATGCTTGAAACACTCATAGAGGAGTACCCCGACGATGCCGAGCTATACATTGCGCGCTGCAACCTCGAGCGCGAGCAGGGGCAGACGGAGCTTGCACTGCAGGATGTGCAGAAGGCCATAGAACTTGAGCCGCACAATGCCGCACACCGCATAACAGAGGCCGAGCTGCTGCAACAACTTGGGCGCGACGACGCCGCACGCAAGAGCCGCAATGCTGCCACCAAGATTTCCACAACAAGAGAATAACATTATCTATTTAGGCGTTCAAAATGCGCTGTTCGTTGATTTTTTCAAAGGCCGGGCATATTTTGGAAAATCATATTGCACATTTTTTGCAGAAATATTATATATTTGCGGTAACAGCCAAAGAGTGGTCGCAGCGCGACCACACGTGTAATGAAATTATTGGAGAAAGATTATGGCAGACACAACCACAAAACCGTATAACATAAAAGAGAAAAACGAAAAGAACGCGCTCTACCGCACGCTCATACGCGCCGAGCTTGCCGACGAACTGCACGACAAGATTCTCAGCCTCATTGTTATAGAAAAAAGATACCGCAACAAAGATTTTTCGGCAAAAGAGCTTGCTAAGGAGCTGAACACAAACACACGATACATATCGGCCGTGATAAACTCCCGTTTCAAGACTAATTTCTCGAGCCTGGTGAACGAGTATCGCATAAAAGAGGCACTCCATTATATGACCGACAAGAGGTACAGCCACCTTACCATAGAAGCTATTGGCACAGCCGTAGGATTTGCCAACAGGCAGTCGTTCTACGCATCGTTCTACCGCATAATGAACGAAACACCCAACAGCTATCGCAAGCGCAACGCACCCGCGAAACAGCCATCACTATGACAGATAGTTTACACGAAACAACAAAGAAGATAAAACAGAGCCTGCGCCTTTCGATGAACGGCATAGTATCGGCCCTCCAGCGCCGTCAAGGGCTCAACTACAGGATAAATTTCGGGGTGGAGATTCCCCGTCTCAAGGAGATTGCAAGCCAATACGAAAAAAGCGAGGAACTTGCCACCACCCTGTGGCAGGAGAATATAAGGGAGTGCAAGCTGCTCGCAATCTTTCTGCTGCCACCAAGCAGCTATGCATCGGTTGCCCCCAAGTGGATAGCCCAGGTACCCTTTACAGAAATAGCCGACCACCTTGCGATGAACATACTGTGCAAACTGCCCGATGCCGCCACACAGGCATTGCAGTGGGCCGGTAACCCCACGGGCCTGCATAGATATTGCGGATACCTCACCCTTGCACACGTCGCCCGCCGCGGGCAAGCGCTCACAGCCGAGCAGGAGAAACTGTTCGTAGAGCTGGCCGGCGAGTTGTTCGAGGCTAACGAGGGAGGCGTAGATAAACAATGTGCCGCAAAGGCCGTGTGCAGCTATATCGACAATAGCGGAGAGGGTGTTGAGCGTTTGCTTGCGTTGTGCGCGTCTCATAGCGCTTTGGCGGCGTTTGTCAATGATTATATTCAGGAGATTTAGTTTCTTTTGAATTTATATTGTACCCAAAAGTGGTTTTGTATCTTATTTTATTAAGATAGCACTACTCTCTTTTGACTCCTCGGTGGCCCGTGAGCTTTTCTTTGTTTAATCTTATTTTATACGTTCTTTCATTGCGTGAAAGAATCAAAGCGCTCGGCACACGGGGCGTTCAATTGATTATATCCAACCTCGGCTGCACTCGGCATAATGCAAGTAAACTTGCCTTTTGCACTCGTTAGCACGAGCTTTCCTCCACTATTCCCAAAACACTGACGCTCGTTTTCCTAAAAGCTTTAATGCGCACTAATGAATACGCAGGGCGCAGTTCTCACAAGCAGGGGGTAATTCTAAAAAGAGAACCGGCACCGATAAAATCACAGCAAACAGCCGTTCAAGCAGCGGAAAAGGACAAATGCTGTTTGAGCGATGTTCATCCTGTTGCTGTTATTGCGTGAAAAGCGAGTTCTTTTGTCCCCGATGATTGAACGAAAAGCTGTTTGCGACAAACAACAGGCGAACGAAGGATGTCGCTTGCGACTCGTGAGCAGAAGGCTGTTGTGACTGATTTTTGCGCGTGACGGGCGTTTTTGCTCCTTTTTCCTCTAAAAATAACAAAGAAATCATCGTTTAAGGTATCTGTAAGGCGCACTACATTTGATTATGGACATAACAAATCACTATGCAAGGTTGCTTGCATATAAATATA
>JAFVSR010000077.1 GCA_017503645.1 Bacteroidaceae bacterium
AACTGCGGTTTTTCAGGCTGCGCAAGCACACTGCTTATAGCGAACCTTTGCTGCACTCGCAGTAAAACATTAAAGTAAACTTTATGTTTTGCTCGTTTGCAAAAGCTTTAAACTACATCTTTTTATTCATCTCCCTGAAAAATGAGGCTGCTAAAAAATACCTTTTAGTCAGCCTCATGTGGTTTGATTTATCTCTTGATGAACTTGAAGTTCTTGAAATATACCTGCTGCTCTGCACCGCTTATGTTGGTGATGCGCAGTGCGCTTGCAGTCATACCGCCAAGTTCGTTTCCTGTATGTATAACGGGGTCGTTGTCGGCATAGTGCAGCAACGATACCTCGCGCCAGTTGCCATCTACAAGAAGCTCCAGCTTGAAGTTCTTTGCAACGCCGTTCACGCCAAAGTTAAAGTCCATACCCTGGAATGTGATGGGGCGGTCGCTTTCAACAACAAATTCGCCGCCGGCCTGCCAGTTGATAACCTCCAGTGCCGATGCCACTGTAATGTCGCTGCCTCGCACGCTCACGGGCAGGAGTGCCAACTGCTTCACGGTTGATTTCACTTTGAAGGGGTTGTAGTCGGCTGCGGTCTCCAATGCCTTGCCGTTGAGCTTGTTGTAGCTCTCGGTAGCCTGTGTGAAGAGTGTCTGTATAGTGGGCAGCAACACCTTTGTGCCAAGTTTTATACCTGTTTGGTAGGGGTGCAGCATAGCCTTGTTGTTCTCGTTGTCATACATCTGTTTTTGTATTGAGCGTGCCTGTGCATAGAGGTTCTCAAAGTTCAGGAATGTGTATTCTCTTGTCTTTTTCTCGGCAACCTTCTTCATTTGGCACACAACGTTACCATAGTCGGCAAGCAACTTACCCTGCAACAGCCAGGGGCGCAGTTCGTGTATGAGCTGGGGGTTTGTGTCATCTACGAACAACAGGTCGCAAGCGAGCTTCAGCTCGTCGCATTTCTGTTTCAATGCCTCTAATGCAGCGGCATCGCCCTCGATGGCCGCTTTTGCAGTGGGTTGCAGCTCCTCGCCCTCTTCGCGGCGGAATCCGTGGCCGTTGGGGCCGAGGTCCTTGTTGTAAAGGGCAAATATCTCCAATGCCTCAAAGTTGCTTGGCAATATGCGGCGAAGGCTCTTGTGCCAGTTTACCTCAAAGTCGTAAGCGTCCATATTCCAGCAGTAGTCGGCAATGCCGTAGAGCGATATTTTAGATGTCTCGGCATACTCCATAGGGTTGCTCACAAAACCCGATACAAGGGGTGCAATGTCCTTGCCGTTGCCGTAGAGGGGGCCCATAAGCATATGATCGCGCACAAAGTCGTTTACGGGGAAGTTCAACCATATATATCCCTTGCGCTGTATGCGTTCGTTAATCCACTCCATTGTGGCCTTGTCGATGCAGGCTACCACCGAGTTGCCGGTCCACATAACCTCGATGCCCTTGTTAAGTGTGCTGCCAAGTGTGCGCAGGTAACCCTTCTCCTCGTTGGCCCAGCCACGGTTATACTCTGTGGGGCACATAATGAGGGGTGCCACATCCTTTTTCTTCTGAATGAAATTGTCATCTACATAATTGAGCAGTTCGGCCTGCTTGTCGGCCTTTGTACCCTCGCCCCAAATGTCATCGAAGAACACAGCAAATGCGCGCACGCCGAGGTCGTACATCTTCTCGAGTTTTGCCACAAGTGCATCGCGGTCCTCGTTGTTCCATTTTATGTCAACGCCCGGGTGAATGGCCCAATAGAAGTTTACATAGTTCTTTTTGGCAACCTCCACAAGCTCGGCAATGCGGTTGGCCTCAGCCTCTGGGTAGGGAACACGCCATTTGTCGCGGTGCCATGGGTCGTCTTTGGGGCCGTAGATATATACGTTCATCTTGTTCTTGCCATAGAAATCGAGCTGGCTCAAACGTGCCTCATGGCTCCAAGGTGTGCCGTAGAAACCCTCTACTGTTCCACGGAAGGGTACATCGGGCCAGTCGGCAACGGCTACCTCCTCGTATATGCCGTTCTCCATTTCGCGTATGAGCGACTGTATTCCATAGAATAGTCCGCGCTCGTCGCTACCGGCAACAACCACACCCTCCTGCGACACCTTAAGGTAGTAACCTTCGGCCTGCTTGGGAATGAATTTCTTGTACTTTTTTACCTCCTTGTCGCCCTTTACACCAAGGGTGACGGTGTACTTTTGGCCTTCAGCAATCTGGGGTTTCGCCTGTTTGATAGCCTCGCCTATGTAGCCGTTCATATACTTGTCGGCAGCCACCACGCTCCACTGTGCGGGAACATCGTACCACACCTCGGCAGGAGCCCACAAAATCTTTTTGTATCGGGGGTTCTCCGACCAATAACCGGCCTGTACTGTGCATAATGCGGCTATAAGCAAAATGCCTAATGCAAAAATTTTCTTGTTCATAGTCGTAACTGTATTTATAATTAAAAGTTATATTTCAACATAGCGCAAATGCGGTGGTTGGTGGTGGTGTGGGTGCCCGAAATCTTGTAGCGGCTGTCGGCTGTGCCGTAGCCCACGGTGGTGGGGTTGTACTCAATACCTATCTGCATTGCGTTGTGTGTGTATAGTACGCTGGGGGCCACACGCCATATATATGCGGCATTCTTCTCGCCACGCATATAAATGGCGCCCACAATGTCGTCCTCGCAACCCAGGTTCTTTACAAGGCCCGCAAAGAGGCAGTATGTGAGGTGTCCTTTCTTCATTTTTTGCTTGTATGTGATATCCACCCAGCCGGCAACGCTGCGCAGGGGGCTGTACTCCTGTTCGCCGTTTGCTTTTACTTTTGTAACGCCGTAGCCGCTTATCATAGAGAGGTGTGCGGCATTCTCGGCATAAGTTACACGGCCCTTAATGCCCCAGTTACCGTTCTTGTACGATGCAAACGCTGTGGGCGAGATTGACACGATGTCCTCGTCAACCTTCAGCTTGCCTGTTGCAGTGGTGGCCTCGGTGCGAGGTTTCAGTGTGAGCAGATCGACACCCACACCTGCTTGCCATTTGCTGCCCTTGTACATAGCTTGCAGATAAATCTCGGGAATCACTGCGTCGCGGGCATAGTCGAACTTGCTGCCTGCAGGGCCGCTCGATGTGTACTGATACTGGTACAAGATAGTACCGGTGAGGGTGTATTTGCCACGGTAGTAGTTGTAACGCACCTGTGGGCTGCGGCTGAAGGGGGTGAACGGAGCGCCCGTCTCAAGCGTGAACACGTCGGGCATCATATCGCCCATCATAGGGTGCCAGGCCTGTCCCACAAGAACGTCTTGTTTCTCCCAAGCCATCTTGGCATATGCCTGGCGTATGCGCAGCACTGTGTTGCTTGTGCCGAAGCCTGCAAAGTCGGCCTCAATCTTGGCCGATGTGCTTGCACCCAGGAACTCGGGGCCTGTGATGTTGAGTCCCAGTCGGGTGGTTATGCTCAGTAGCATCATATTGGGCTTTTGGTTCAGGTCATCGCCATTTATGTCCGGGTTCTCGTCTTTGGGCATATAGTAGAACTGTTCGCTGTTCGATGTATAGCTCTCGCGTGTGTCAAAACAGGCATAGTTCCTGATGAAACCATAAGGCTTTATGGTTATAGCCTTCTCTTGTGCGTGGCTGCAAAGCGCAAACGCGGCAATGGCAGCAGTCAAAAATAACTTTTTCATAGTGTTTTATGTGTGTTAAGGGTGCACGGGCACCAAAAGGTTTATCCAAATAATCCTGTTTTGCCCACATAAATAATGAGCAAATATCCTATTATGAGTGAAATTACTCCTAAAATTACTCCCACACGCAGCATCTGCGACGACTTTATGAGCCCTGTGGAGTGGGCAATGGCGTTGGGCGGTGTGCTTATGGGCAACGCCATTGCAAACGAGGCCGACAGCGCCACGCCAATGAGCAACGTGCCTATGCCGCCATACTCGCCAAGCGAGGGGCCAAGACCGCGCCCCACCGCAGCCAGGATGGGCACCATAAGCGCTGTTGCCGCAGAGTTTGAAATAAAGGTCGAGAGTATCCAGCATATTATACCGCTGCCAATCATCACGGCAAGCACAGGCCAGTTGCCAAACGGAATGGCTTTAACAAGCGTGCTTGCAAGGCCGGTCTTGTCCATAGCCACGCCTAAAGCAAAACCTCCGGCCACCATCCACAGGCAGGCCCAGTCAATCTCCTTAAGGTCCTTCGATTTTATAATGCGGGTAATGGAGAACACACCCACGGGGATGAGCGCCACCACATACGAATTTATTCCCACAAGTTTTTCAAACATCCACAGCAGAATTGTTATGGCAAGTGTGGCATATATCACATTTGTCCTCCATCCTTTTTTTGCGCCACCGTCAATGCGCAGGTGTATCTCCTTGGCTGTAAAGGGGTGAAATATTCGCAAAAGCACCCAGGCAATGAACAGAATCACAAGCATAAGCGGTGTCATCACCATCATCCAATCGCCGAATCCTATACCCAGGTTAAGCCCTGTAGTGTCGTTCAGGTAACCTAATGCTATTCCGTTGGGCGGTGTGCCTATGGGTGTGGCAATGCCGCCAATGTTGGCTCCAATGGGTATGGCAAGTGCGAGCGCCGCACAGCCCTTTTCCTCCTTGGGCAGCGATTTAAGCACAGGTGCCAGGAATGTGAGCATCATTGCCGCCGTGGCGGTGTTGCTCACAAACATCGAGAATATTGCGGTTACAAGCATAAAGCCGAAGAGCACGGTGTAGGGCTTGGTGCCAAATGGTTTGAGCATCGCACGCGCAAGGGTTATGTCCACACCGCTTTTCGATGCCACCAATGCCAGCACGAAACCACCTAAGAAGAGCATCACCGTTTGGTCGGCAAATGTGCCCATTATGGCCTTGTAGCTCACCAACTGGCTGCGGCTCACCTCGTCGAGCCCGCTTATGAGCGGTGTGATGGCGCTGTTCGATATTGTGAGCAGCGAAACAACTATAATGAGCAGCGAAGTGGTCCACGCAGGCACCGCCTCTTCAATCCACATAAGGGCTGCCCATATGAAAATGGCAATCACCCTTTGCTGCACCACGGTAAGCCCCTCTATGCCAAAACTTTCGGTTGGAAGTACTGCCAAAATGAGGCCGAGTAGCGATACAAGGCCTACTTTGATATATCTGTTATACCTTTTGAAAAATCTGATAATGCTGTTTTGTCGCTGTTCTGTTTCCATTTTCCTCCATCATTATTACGCCCGCGCGGGTAACGTTTGCTAAATTACTTGAAAGAATCCAAAGAATCAAAAAAACAACGGCACTTTTATACTTTATGCCTGCAAATTCCCAAATTTAATTGTTATAACGATAAATAAATGTTATAGTTATGGCAACAATCAGTTTGACAAAAGAGAGTTTTTCAAAGCGTGTGGCACATTTGGGTACCGGCCTTTCGCAATTCAAGTTCATTGGTGCGCGCCCTGCAGTGGTCGATTTTTATGCACCCTGGTGCGGCCCCTGCAATATGGTTGCTCCCATTATGGAAGATTTGTCCAAAGAGTACGATGAAAAGGTTGATTTTTACAAGGTGGATGTGGATGAGGAGAATGAACTGTCGGCCTATTTCGGCATACGCTCTATTCCCACCATCCTGTTCATTACGGCCGATGGGACGATGAGTCGCCACACCGGTGCGTTGCTGCGTGAGCAGTTGAAAAATGAGATAAACAAACTGCTTTGATTTGATAGTTTGGGTAGATGCTTGCTTGCAAGGTTTTTCTAACTTGCTATAAAGTTCTCGGTGGCCCGTGAGTTTTTCTTTGTTTAATCTAATTTTTATACGTTCTTTCATCGGGTGGTCGCTTGCTGTAGGGGCGTTAAACTGCTCCTCATTAGGAGGAGCTGGCTTGCGCTCTTCGCAAGACTGAGGAGGTTTTGTGTGCGCCCTAATAAATGATGTTGCGCTTGTTACATTGGTGCAACATCCTATGGATGATTTGTCTTGCTCTAAACTCCTCGGTGTTATTTATCGGCAATTCTTTGTTTTTAATTTGTTTTTATACGTTCTTTCATCGCGTGAAAGAACCAAAGCGCCCGGCACGCGCAAAAATCAGTCACAACAGCCTTCTGCTCACGAGTCGCAAGCGACATCCTTCGTTTGCCTGTTGTTTGCCTCAAACAGCTTTTCGTTCAACCATCGGGGACAAAAGAACTCGCTTTTCACGCAATAACAGCAACAGGATGAACACCGCTCAAACAGCATTTGTCCTTTTCCGCTGCTTGAACGGCTGTTTGCTGTGATTTTATCGGTGCCGGTTCTCTTTTTTGAATTACCCTTACGAACCGCCTTCGCAATGACAAGCAACGGTAATCCCACACTCGCGTATCTATTGCTTTGCCCATCCCTTACGCTGCCGCGGGCGTCCTTGCACCTAATTCCACCCGCTTTTGCATCGTAGTGGGATTGGCTTTGCCCATCCCTTACGCTGCCGCGGGCGTCCTTGCACCTAATTCCACCCGCTTTTTGCATCGTAGTGGGATTGGCTTTGCCCATCCCT
>JAFVSR010000078.1 GCA_017503645.1 Bacteroidaceae bacterium
CCTTCTCGTCGCCGCGTGGCGGGTAGTAGTTGATGCGTACCTTGTGATACATATCGTTGTAGAGCTCGGGGTATACATCGCTGTCAAGGATATTCTCCAGTGCCGATGTCTTGCTCACGCGCTTTGTCTCGAAGTTCTCTGGATTGTCAAGCACCACACCGTCGCGGTTACCAAGGATATTTGTCGAGAACCAGCCTCTGACGCCAAGCTGGCGTGTGAAGAACGCAGGTGCAAGCACTGTCTTCATCATTGTCTGTCCGCTCTTGAAGTCCTTGCCGGTGATTGGAGTCTTTGTCTCCTCGGCAAGCTCCCACATCGCAGGAATATCCACGCAGAGGTTAGGTGCGCCCATTACAAACGGACAACCCTCGCGCATTGCTGCATATGCATAGCACATACTCGGTGCCACATTCGCCTTGTCGTCGGCCTTCATGGCAGCCTCGAACGCAGCTACACTACCGTGTACCTCGTCGTTGCGCTTGATGAACTTCTCGGTGCTGGCAATCCATATTACCACCACGCGCTCGCATCCGTTCTCTGCCTTGAAGCTGCGGATATCCTCGCGCAACTGCTCTGTCATCTCCCAGCGTGTACCGCTCTTTACGTTAGGACCGTCGATGTTGCTTGCATAGCTCTTGTCGAACAATGCCTTATAGGGGCGTATTGCGCGGAGTTCGTCCTTCACGGGGTCAATGTCACGCTGCTTGAGCACGTCAGCCTTTATGGCTGCATCGTAACCGTCATCCTCATACAGATCCCATGCTCCGAACACAATATCATTGAGGTCGGCCACTGGCACAAGGTCTTTAACCTCCTTGTAGCACTTGTCGCTTCCCTTACCCACGCGCATGATGCCCTCACAGGCGAATGAGCCCACGGGTTTTGCAAGTCCTTTGCGGGTCATCAATGTTCCTATAATGGTAGTTGTTGTTACTGCGCCCAAACCGACGCACATAACACCAAGTTTGCCGTTTGCCGGCTTTACTTTACACTCTCTCATATCTGTTGTTTTCTTTTATTTGGCAAAAGAACGTTTTTTTATTGAACAAACCTAAAAATTAGACAAAATGTTCCTCTAATTTTAATAAAATTAAATTTTGAGGGTTTGGTGTTTTGAGTTTAATGTTTAATAGGGATGGTTAATCAATATGCCTTGAACTCTCTACCTTAAACATTCATAAGTCCCTCTTTCAGTATCTCGCTTACTGTGGGGTGAGGGAATACGGTACGGCGCAACTGCTCTACTGTGAGACCGTTGGTTATTGCCATACATGCTGCGCAGATGAACTCGCTGCATGGATTGGCGAGCATGTGCACGCCAAGCACCCTGTTGTCGGGCGCAACCAGAATCTTGCATAGTCCCATCTGTCCCTCGTTCTCTGCAACAAAGCGGCCGGCGTATGTCATTGGCAGTTTGTGTAGGGTATATTCCACACCCTCCTTTGTTGCCTGCTCCTCGGTAAGGCCCACGCTGCTTACCTCGGGATTGGTATATACCACGCCGGGGATAGCATTGTACTCCATATGGTCCTCAATGCCCAATATGTGGTTCACTGCAACTTCGGCCTCGCGGCTTGCGGTGTGCGCAAGCAATGAGAATCCTGTTACGTCACCTGCTGCGTAAACGTTAGGCAGGCTTGTCTGCATATATCCATTCACTTTTATGCCGCGCTCGACCTCTACCGCGATGTTTTCAAGGCCGAAGCCTTTGAGAACAGGACGTCGGCCAACGCTCATCAGAATCTTGTCACCCTGCGCCTGTTGCTCATTGCCCTCAATGTCGGTGTAGTGTACGGTGTTGCCCTCAACGCGTGTAACCTTGCACTGCAGGCAGAACTTCACACCGCGCTTTGCATATATCCCGCGCAGCATCTCGCTCACCTCCTTGTCCATTCCGCCAAGAATCTCGGGGAGCATCTCTATCACGGTAACCTCTATTCCAAGGCTGTTGAAAAGACTTGCAAACTCCATTCCGATGACGCCGCCGCCAATCACCACAAGACTCTCGGGCGCCTGGGTCAGCGCAAGCATCTCGCGGTTGGTGAGCACAGCCTCATTGCCCTCGACACCGGGAATGGGCGGAACAAAAGCCTCACTGCCGGTACAGATGAGCAGCTTTGCAGCCTCGTATGTCTGTTCGCCACAGCTGATGCAAACAGCATTCGCGTCACCGCTGTTGATGAACGCCTCACCACGCACAACCTCAACGTTGTGCGCCTCCATCTTCATCTTGATGCCTGCAACAAGCTTGCGCACAACCTTTGTCTTGCGGTCGGCCATCTTCTTGTACTCGTATGTGACATCGGCTGCAGTGATGCCGTACTTCTTGCCACCGGTAGCGTGGTCATACATCTTTGCACTGTAGAGCAGTGTCTTTGTGGGTATACAGCCCTCGTTGAGGCATACGCCACCAAGCTCACGCTTCTCGAAAAGAACCACCTTCAGGCCTCTTGCGCCTGCATTCTCGGCAGCCACATAACCGGCAGGGCCACCGCCAATAATTGCCAAATCGTACATATAACCAATTTTATATTTATTGTTCGTTCTCTGTCATAGAATCAATTATGCCCTCAAAAAGTTCCAACGCCTCCTTTATGCCCTCAACATACAATTTGCTGTCACTTTCGTATAACCCGCCAATACCATTGTAATCGGCAAAGTCATCTATCATCCAATTGTCATTCTCGAATACAAGGTCCAGTCTTATCTTTGACGTGTATCTCTTCTCCCCTTCGGGCGTTTGCCATGTGTCAGATGATATCACGTCGGCAACAGCCTTTGAAGGGCTTGTAACTTTTATGCAGTCTATTTTATATTCCAGTTTATTCCAATCCTGTAGGCGAATCCAGCAATCTTTGCCTATAATCATCTCGCCCAGTTTTTCCTCCCAATAACCTATCTCGTTGTAGAGTTTCAGGTACTGTCGCGAAAGGTATCTGTCGAGTGCTTCGGTGTTCGGGCTGTCGTCGGCTGCAATTTCTGCTACCTCCCTGTATATCTTCTCAAGGCGGTCGGCAA
>JAFVSR010000079.1 GCA_017503645.1 Bacteroidaceae bacterium
ATACACCTTTACCCCGAAGGCAACAAGCACTTCCATCAATATGCCATACCCGAATATAAACAATTGCTTACCGAGAAAGGCTGTAATAGTTTTATAGACATTACATACGAATCATTGTTTAGGCTTATAGATTCTTGTTTTAAACAGGATGAGCAGAGAAAATGGCTGGAATACCTTAAAAAGAGATACATTGTAGAACTATAACGAACATTATGGAAAACAACCAACCCCAGCTCAATGAGCACAACAAGCAGGAGTACCCGCCTATGCACACAGCCGAGCATATATTGAACCAGACGATGGTGAGGATGTTCGGGTGCGAGAGAAGCCGCAATGCACACATAGAACGCAAAAAGAGCAAGTGCGATTACCAACTGCCCACGGAGCCCACACAGGAGCAGATAGCCGAGATTGAGACAAGGGTGAACGAGGTTATAGCCCGCGAATTACCCGTAACCATAGAATTCTGCAAGCGCAGCGAGGTGCCGGCCGAGGTTGACCTGGGCAAGTTGCCGGCCGATGCAAGCGACACATTGCGCCTTGTGCGTGTGGGCGACTACGATGTTTGTGCCTGCATAGGTGCTCACGTGGAGAACACCCGCGAGGTGGGCGCCTTCAAGATTATAAGCCACACGTGGGAAGCGGGCACATTGCGCCTGCGTTTCAAATTGGTTCAATAGGTTGAGAAGCGAAGCCGATACCGGCCCATTTTGAACTGTTTTTATCAAAATATTAAAATTATTTTGTATCTTCGCGTGGTTTACAGGCAAGAGTAATGTTTCACAAAGAGCAAATAGTTATCACGGCTACGGAGAAAAGCACATTGAAGGCAATGTGCCGCGATATTTGTGCGCGCATAGATGGGAACCGTGCTCTCAAGATTTCGTTCTTTGGCCTGCCTGCCGACAACCGCGAGTATCTCACAATGAACAGGGAACTGCACTGCACGGTAAATGAGTTCTTCGGTTCCCGGGCACCGCTTGTAAGTTTCATTGCACAAAAGAGCAGCAGCGACACCCTTATTGCCGAGGTCACCTACCTCAACGACAGCGATGCACGCATAACACACCACAGCCGCTACAAGGTACTGGAGCGTGGTGCCACAAAGGAGCTTATAACGGAGGGCATCATCCCCGGAGATATTTCATTGAGCACATTTGAGCAGGCAAAGGATATATTTGCCGCTATAGAGAACATTCTCACGACCGAGGGGTTCAGCCCTTGCGACATCTACCGCCAATGGAACTACATTGAGAATATAACCGTGAAGAACGACGGCAGCCAGAACTATCAGGAGTTCAACGATGCACGCAGCATCTTCTATGGCAAGTGCAAATGGAACGGTGGCTACCCTGCTGCCACAGGCATTGGCACTGCGCGTGGCGGCGTGATGATTGAGCTATATGCCATAAAAGGTGAAACGGCCATAAACAAACCTATCGACAACCCTATGCAGGTGGCTGCGCACAGCTATTCGCAAAAGGTGCTCGACGGCACGGTTGTCAAGGAGTTGCAGGAGCGCACCACCCCTAAATTCGAACGCGCCCGCCTGCTTGGCAACACCATATACATATCGGGCACAGCGGCCATAAAGGGTGAGGATAGTGCCACGCAAAACGACACCGTGTATCAGGCGGGGCTCACAATGGAGATAATGAACAACCTTATTTCGAAAGAGAACATACCTGCCCCCAACAATGGTGCGCAGTACGACCTTTTGCGCATATATGTGAAGCACGAGGAGGCAATCCCCGCCGTCAAGGAGTATATGAACGAGCACTACGCTGCGGTGCCCAAGCACTACCTTGTGAGCGATATATGCCGCCCCGAACTGCTCATTGAAATTGAGGGTGTGGCACATATTTAATGTACGAACAAAAACATTTGCATCATAATGGTACCGACCGCAAAAAGTCGGTACCATTTTTATTTTCCCTAATAATCACAAAATAAACTGAACACAGCGAACAAGAGCGGCGCGGCACACATTTACATATAGAACGGCAACCGCGCGCCGTGAAGCAACGTGCTGAATGCTCCAGAGCAATGCAGCCCACCGTAATGCAAGCATAGTCATAGGTGGGTGCCGGCGTGCCAAGCACGGCAGCGGCCCGTTTTTGTGTAACCTTTTAATTTATTTACAAAAATGAGTATGCCTATGAAACGCGGCAGCCAACATTGGCTCCCCAGTATTTTCAACGATTTTTTTGGTAGTGAACTTATGATGCGCAACAATGCCACTGCCCCATCGGTGAATGTGTTCGAGACTGAGAAAGAGTATTTTGTGGAGGTGGCGGCACCCGGTATGAAGAAGGAGGATTTTATGATAGACCTCAACAGCGACAACAACCTGTGCATTACAATGGAGAAGGATTGTTGCTGCAAGAAGGATGGCGCCGACTGCAAGTGTGACGAGAAGAAAGAGGAAGAAAAGTGCAAAGACGACAAGTGCGAGAAGGAGAAATGTTGCTGCGAGCACGACGAGAGCAAGGGGCGTTATCTGCGCCGCGAGTTCTCGTACACCAAATTCCAGCAGACACTCATATTGCCCGATGATGCCGACACAGCAAACATAAAGGCCAGAGTGCGCCACGGTGTTCTGCACATAAACATCCCCAAGAAGGCTATGGCCACCGAGCAGAAGGCGTGCCGCAAGATTGCCATTGAGTGATACTCCTTATTATATATTAAAAACAAAAGGGCTCCCAAACGGGAGCCCTTTGTTGTATAAACGCTATTGATTAGTCGTTTACAGTTGCCATATGAGCGATGAGGTCGAGAACCTTGTTAGAGTAACCGATCTCGTTGTCATACCAAGAAACAACCTTAACGAAAGTATCTGTCAAAGCGATACCTGCCTTAGCGTCGAAGATAGATGTACGTGTGTCACCCAAGAAGTCAGATGAAACAACTGCGTCCTCTGTGTAACCGAGGATACCCTTCAACTCGCCCTCAGAAGCCTCTTTCATAGCTGCGCAAATCTCAGCATATGTAGCGGGCTTAGCCAAGTTAACAGTGAGGTCAACTACAGAAACATCGAGAGTGGGAACACGCATAGACATACCTGTCAATTTACCGTTCAATGCGGGGATAACCTTACCTACAGCCTTAGCAGCACCTGTAGAAGAAGGAATGATGTTGCCGGCAGCAGCACGACCACCTCTCCAGTCTTTCAAAGAAGGACCGTCAACAGTCTTCTGAGTAGCTGTTGTAGAGTGAACTGTTGTCATCAAACCATCGGTGATACCGAACTTGTCGTTCAAAACCTTAGCGATGGGAGCAAGACAGTTAGTTGTACAAGAAGCGTTAGAAACGAACTGTGTACCCTTAACATAAGTCTTCTCGTTTACACCGCAAACGAACATAGGAGTATCGTCCTTTGAAGGAGCCGACATAACTACATATTTAGCACCGGCGTTGATGTGAGCCTGAGCCTTCTCTTTTGACAAGAAGAGACCTGTTGACTCTACTACGTACTCAGCACCTACTGCATCCCAAGCGAGCTCGTTGGGGTCCTTGCAAGCTGTTACGCGGATAGCTTTACCATTTACGATGAGCTTGCTGTTCTCAACGTCAGCCTCGATAGTACCATCGAAGATACCGTGCATTGTGTCATACTTGAGCATATATGCCAAGTAATCTACGGGGCAAAGGTCGTTAATACCAACAATCTCGATGTCGCTTCTTGTCTGAGCGGCACGGAACACGAAACGGCCGATACGGCCAAAACCGTTAATACCTACTTTTGTCATAATTATTTTTTATTAAAAGGTGAAAAAAAATAAAATTTCATTAACCGCAGTTACAATAATCGGCAGCGCGGCAGGCTGCAAGCAGCAACAGCGCCATCAAAAATACAACTATTTTTTGAATTTTCATAATATGCCTTTTTATACTGCGATGCAAATTTAAGAAAATGTTTTTATATTCACAGCAACAAACCTTTTTATTTTATATAAAAAACAAAGATTTTTCTGCTACAGCGGCTAACGCAGGCGTGTGTAGTTTCGTTTTTCGCAACTTTTTTCATAATCACCACGATTTTGGGGAATTTTAGAAGAATTTTCACAAAAAACAACTATATTTGCACGCAGTTTTAGAAAAGCGCAACAATATAATCCCATACGACTATATATTTAATTACATATTACTATGGCAAAAAGTTCTTTTTTACAAGATTTCAAGGCCTTTGCAATGAAAGGCAACGTGGTTGATATGGCTGTCGGTGTAATCATCGGTGGTGCATTCGGTAAAATTGTCACCGCATTGGTCAATGACATCATTATGCCTACTGTGGGCCTGCTCATCGGTGGCATCAACTTCAAGGATTTGAAGCTCACACTCTCACCCGAGGTACTCGACGCTGCCGGCGAGGTGGAGAAAGCAGCCGTTACTCTTAACTATGGTAACTTCCTGCAGCAGACATTCGACTTCATCATCATCGCGTTCTCAATCTTTGTTGTTATCAGACTCATCACCAAGCTCACAACAAAGAAAAAGGTTGAGGAGCCCGCTCCCGCACCTGCACCTGCTCCCGCACCCGAGCCTTCGGCCGAGGAGAAACTGCTCACCGAAATTCGCGACCTCTTGAAAGAGAAGAAATAATACTGCATAGACGAGCGCACGTGCGCTCGTTTTTTTGTTATAAAAAAGAGAGATACTTGCATAAATAAAAAGAGAAAAAGCAGTATCTTCGCAGCAAATTAAAAACGAACCTAAATTATTTATTATATGAAACAGGATATGATTGTCATTCTCGACTTGGGAAGCCACGAAAACACTGTGCTTGCCCGAGCAATTCGTGCACTTGGTGTATATAGCGAGATATACCCGCACGATATTACAGCCCAGGAATTGAAGGCGCTGCCCAACGTTAAAGGTATCATCATTAACGGCGGCCCCAACAATGTGATAGACGGTGTGGCTATCGACGTGAACCACGAGATTTACGACGCCGGATTCCCCATAATGGCAGCAGGCCACGACAAGGCATTGTGCGACGTGAAGATAGCACAGATAGGCAATGATGTGGATGTTGTAAAAGAGAGTGTGAAATCATTTGTATTCGACACCTGCAAGGCCGAAGCAAACTGGAATATGACAAACTTTGTAAACGACCAGGTGGAACTCATACGCCGTCAGGTGGGCGACAAAAAGGTGTTGCTCGCACTCTCGGGCGGTGTTGACAGCTCGGTTGTGGCAGCCCTCTTGCTCAAAGCAATTGGCGACAACCTTGTGTGCGTTCACGTGAACCACGGCCTTATGCGCAAGGGTGAGTCGGAGGCCGTTATAGATGTATTCAGCAAGCAGCTTTGTGCCAACCTTGTATATGTAGATGCTACAGACCGTTTCCTCGACAAACTTGCCGGCGTGGCCGACCCCGAGCAGAAGCGTAAAATCATTGGTGGCGAGTTCATCAGAGTGTTCGAAGAGGAGGCACGCAAGCTCGACGGCATCGACTTCCTGGGCCAAGGCACCATTTATCCCGACATCGTGGAGAGCGGCACCAAGACAGCCAAGATGGTGAAATCGCACCATAACGTAGGCGGTCTGCCCGAAGATTTGCAGTTCGAACTTGTAGAGCCCATACGCCAGTTGTTCAAAGACGAGGTACGTGCCTGTGGTTTGGAGCTCGGCCTCCCCTACGATATGGTATATCGTCAGCCATTCCCCGGCCCCGGCTTGGGCGTACGTTGCCTGGGCGCCATCACACGCGACCGCTTGGAAGCTCTGCGTGAGTCCGATGCCATTCTGCGCGACGAATTCAAGAAAGCAGGCCTCGACAAGAAGGTATGGCAGTACTTCACCGTGGTACCCGACTTCAAGTCGGTGGGTGTGCGAGATAACGCCCGTTCATACGACTGGCCCGTAATCATACGCGCCGTGAACACCGTGGATGCAATGACAGCAACCATAGAGCAGATAGAATGGCCCATACTGCTGAAGATTACCGACCGCATACTTGCCGAGGTGCCCACAGTAAACCGCGTCTGCTACGATATGTCACCCAAACCCAACGCCACTATTGAGTGGGAGTAATAAAAAAAATGGAACCTTGCGGTTCCATTTTTTTTATTACTCCTTCCGAGCTAATCGCAGAGCCATAGGTCACGCGAAGTGCCGTAAGGTGGCACCGCGTGGGTGGCGCTTGCAAAGCAACTGCGATTAGGTCAATGGGATGGCCCCAAAGGGGACAAACATTTTAATATAAAAACTGCTTGAATAGAAATCGTAAAAACTGGTCGCACGAAGCGTGGATAAAGTTAACTCTGTTGAAGTTGCTAACGCTCAGCAAAGTACAAGTAAACTTGACTATGCATTCGCTTAACCGCAACATTCACGCCGTGCGGGTTTCGAACAACGAGCCTTGTCAATGATAAAAAGAAAAATAAGTTCGGAATTAATTCCGAACTTATTTTTTATTACGACTACCGAGGGTTTCAATGAGTAATAGTCGCACGTAGCACAGCTGAAAGTTGTGCCGTGCGGGATACGGTTGCCACGGGCAACATTGAAACCCTCGATGGGATGGCCCCGAAGGGGACAACTATTTTACTATAAAAACGGCCTGAATAGAAATCATCAAGCATAAAAACTCTCCCTCTTAGCGAAGAGGGAGTACCCGTAGGGGGAGGGAGTTCTTACGTGGTTACTTTGTACGCAACACTGCATAATTTTGTTTTCACGAACCCACTACCGCTCGGCAAAGCAAGTAATCTTTCTTTGCGCTCGCTTAATCGTGGCTTTCCAATGTTAGCGTTAGTACAGCGCAAAGGGTGAAAAGGGAGTTTTGTATTTAATTTGAATTTTGTTTTTAAGTTATTGCTCCCGGCTTCGCCAGGAGCAATAACTTTTATGATACTTTTAACAATATTCAAAAACTACAATTTATGGGATACATTTAGATTTTCAACAAATTCCCAAGTAACACAATGTAATGCTCCTCCATCTTCAATTAGAGGTCTTGAATATATTGGAATAATCTTAAGCAGTGGAAATAATCTAGAAAATGTTTCAAATGCAGCAATGTCGTTATCACAATCAGCATTTTTGGACAGTACTGGAAGTAAGATTGCATTAGGTAGTTGCAAATAATTCAAATAACACCAAGAATACTTATCCTCTTTACAGTTATATACAGGCTCTACGATATCAAAATGTGGTTCAAGTATCTTTGTGAGTCTTTTATGAAATTCTTTATCTTTATTCTTCCAACAATTGTTCAACAAAATTTTATTACCACCAAGTGAGGCAACCATACCATCTGCGTGCCCGCAAAAATCATACATATCCCAAGGCAACAAGATTATTTCGGCAGATAGTTTTTCTGTAAGATGAGACAGCAGGTCAAGGGGTTTCCATTCTGGGTTTTCCATAAATATTTTATCTGTCATTATCACCTTATCATCACATCTAACATAATTGCCACCATCAAAAACTATCCCAAGGTCAGTTGGAGTACAAATATTCAGGTCTCTGCAAGCAACATCTTGTTCCGTTATATATTTTTGCTCTGTTATATAATCTTTCAAATAATCGGGATTATATTTATATTTTGCATAAACACCATCATCTGATAGCAAAATTGGCATATAATCTCGACACCAATAATTATTGGTGTTGTTAAGTTCGCGATGTTCTATTCCCAAATCTCCAAGAGCTTTAGAAATTGCATTTGCAATGCAAACCGTTTTGGGTGTTGTACGTAAATGACTGGAAGTATATATAACAATTTTATGCATCATATTTCATCTTTACGAGTAAAACTCCATTTACGCTTACACCTCTCCTTTGTCTTAAGGTATTCTGTTTCACTTTCAGAAACGAACACATTTTTACGAGGCTCACCTTTAGAAGTAATTGGAGTATATGGCACATCAACCCATTTAATACCGTTGATTTCACCCAAAGGGAAACCATTTAGCAAGAAATAGAGATATGTCGATTGAGAATTAAAACAATACTTGTCATTTTCTTCAAAATGGTTTTTGTTCCACTTGAGGTATTTTTCACCTTTCTTTACTTCATAGGAACGGATAAGAGCTGATGCTCGATATTTGTCCCTTTCACTTTCAAAAGTAATATCAAAACCAGAATTATGAGCGTGAATAGTCATCAAAGGGAAATATGGAATTTCTTGTTCATTCTTGTTTCTATGATAAACTATAGGGTCGTGCACTCCATTCTCAGCTTCGCTATGGAAATAGAATTCTACTGTTTTAATGTATATTTTATACATGTTGTTTACATCTATATATCCACCATATAAGAAAACAGAAGCTATTTCAGAAAATTTTTCACAAAGTTCTGAAACACTACTTCCACCATTAAAATGAGTCAAAGTTTCTAATAATTTCATCGTCATATTTAAATTTAGTTCAAGGCAAAGGTACTATTTTTTTCAACAATAAAGTCAGTATATGTAAAACGACAGCATTTCTTGACACCAGTTCACTCATTTTAGAGCAGAAACTTGTGTTAAAGTATTGATAATAAAGTTAAAATATTTAATCCAAATTTAGCACATATAGTCGAGTGGGAGTAACAAAAAAAGAGCTAATCGCAGAGCCATAAGTCACGCGCAGTGTAGCCAAAGGTTATGCCACATGGGTTGCGATTGTCGGAGACAACAACAATAGACTCAATTATAATAAAGCGGTAATAGAGGTTGTTATTGAGCAATGGTCACGCGCAGTGTAGCCAAAGGTTACACCGCGTGGGTTGCGATTGTCAAAGACAAAAACAATGGACTCAATGGGATGGCCCAAAGGGGACAAATACTTTACTATAAAAACTGCTTGAATAGAATTTATCAAACATAACAACTCTCCCTCTTAGCGAAGAGGGAGTACCCGTAGGGGGAGGGAGTTCTTACGTGGTTACTCTGTACGAAACACTGCAAAGTTTTGTTTTCACGAACCCACTGTTGCTCGGCAAATCAAGTAAACTTTCTTTGCGCTCGCTTAATAGTGGATTTGTTTTCACGAACCCACTACCGCTCGGCAAAGTAAATACATTTCCTTTGCGCTCGTTTAATCGTGGCTTTCCAATGTTAGCGTTAGTACAGTGCAGAGAGTAAAGAGAGAGTTTTGTATTTAATTTGAATTTTGTTTTTAAGTTATTGCTCCCGGCTTCGCCAGGAGCAATAACTTTGTTTATAACTATAATCTATTCTTAAAATTAAAACACTATATTTGCAAAAGCAATATATTATATAGCAATGAATAATGTTCTTGAATTAAGTGAAGACGGAAAAACAGTAATAGGTGTTAAAAGAGGTTACGATTACTATATTATTACCCCTAATGGCACAACAAAAATAGGAGATGACGCTCTTAGTTGTTGTTTTTCACTGCAAAGCATTGACATTCCAAACTGCGTAACGACAATAGAAAAAGGCGCTTTTAGCAATTGTTCGGGATCGCAAAGCATTGACATTCCAAACAGTGTAACAATTATTGGAGATGGTACTTTTTGGGGTTGTTCATCACTGAAAAGCATACATTTACATTGGACACAGTTAGGCAACATTAAAATTGATTCTGCCTTTCGCATTATTGAGGTTTTTTTGGGGGGTAATAAGGAAGAATGTACCTTATATGTACCCTCTGACACACGTTGGGAATACAGGCACCACCCCGTTTTTGGTAAATTCAAAAATATAGAGATTGAAAAGCAAAAATAGTCTTCGACACCGTTTCTTGACACTATTTTGCAGAATTAAGGACAAACAAGAATATCACATCATCTATTCCCCCAAGAAGCCGATGGCTTCTTGGGGGAAATGTCATAAAACCAAGCTGCGCAAGCCTGCAAAACCCGCCCCTGCAGTTGACTTTGCCGAAAAGGGGTATTATATTTGCAGAAACAAGTAAAGCTAATACATTATGAGGTACATCATCACTTTGGCGGCACTGCTGTTTGCGCTTAATTCCACTGCGCAACACTTCATATCGGATGGCCACAAGCGCATAGAGTATAGCAGCATTGCAGATGCCGAAAACAGGTTAATTGAGATAATTAAGAAACGTAAGGCCTTCCCCGAGAAACTTTTCACGCAACTTGTGGAGAACGACGACCGTTGCATTGCATACGATTTCGGGAAATTGGAGAAAGCGGCTGAGAGGGTCACCTACAGGCCTTTCAGAGTTATAACGTCCGAAGATGGAATATTGCGTTTCTACTCGTGGGACATAAGCGGTGGCACGATGTCAGGTTTCTCGGGCATCACATCGTACAAGGATGGTAGCAAGGTTCACAGCCACTCCTTTATATCCGATGAAATAGATATGGGGGATTACGAGAGAGGGCTCAGCGAGGCCCGCAAAATTGGCGCGATTGCTTGTGGGGCATTTGATGTAAAGTGCATACAACCCCATAACGGGCAAAAGGTATATGTTGTATCATCATTCTCTTGCGGCTCAAGCGCAATGGCATTGACCGTTTTATCGGCTTACACCATTACCGATGGCAAGTTAAAAGAATTCCCCCTGTTCAACACCGAAGGTGAGCTAAACCATTCTGTTGAATTTTACCACGATCCTTGCATTACCTATTTTGGAAACCTGGTATTCGAAGGTGATGACATATACATCCCCGAAACACGCGAGGGGAAATTCTCCACTCGTGGTGACTGGGAAACTGGGCGCTTGCTTCATTATAGGTTTAACGGCAACAAATTCAACTATAGAGGCATTTTATATCCCGAAAAGCTGCACAAGAGCCTATGCAATTATGAGCGGAACATCGTTGTTCTTGACAACGGGACTTGGATTATACGCATCGACAAAATGCCTGACGGCACTTTCAGGTATGCATCGTGGAAGAACAAAGAATGCAGCGAGGAGCCCGATTTGATAACGGGCAACGGCTCATACACCGAAAGCAAGATAGAGAAAGGCTATAACAGCAAGCAAGAAAAATATATCTTCAAGAATGGAGAGTACAGTTACGATATTTCTTGGATATTGGATTATGCATTCAGCCTCCTGAACCCCACAGATTGGTTGGTTGAGGTTAAGCGGGGTGACAAGGTATTGATGAGAATTCGTGAGAAAAAAAATAAAAGTTGAAGAATAAACTACAAGGTTAAAATCAAGTGAAACCAAGCCGCGCGGCTTGGTTTCTTTTTCTATTTTAAGTATTTTTGCAGACTAGTTTGCGAAAACAGGTTGCACTCGCGGTAAATAGCCAAAGTTAACTTTGCTATTTGCTCGTTAGCACTATCTTTGCAGGCGAAAAAGAGAACAGCGTTTTTACGGTATGAAATACATTGTGCAATTTGAGATAATTTTGGCAATATCGCTTGTGGGGGAGTTGCTTAACAGGGTTATCCCCCTACCCGTGCCTGCAAGCATATATGGTATGATAATACTCTTTACAGGGCTGTGCACGGGGCTCATAAAACTGAATATGGTGAGGGAGGCGGGCAAGCTCCTCATATACCTTATGCCGCTTATGTTTGTGCCTGCCGCTGTGGGCCTGCTCGACAACTGGGTGGTGATGAAGGAGTTTATTGTAGCCATCTTGGTTATATCGTTTGTGAGCACGCTGGCTGTGGTGGCCGTTACGGGGCACGTCACACAGTTCATCATTAACAGAAAAAGAAAGGAGGATGGTAAATGAGAGAGATATTCGCCGAGTCGCTTTTCTTTGGAGCGGCGCTTAGTATGGGTATATACATCCTGGGATTGTATATTAAAAAGAGGTGGTCGTTTTTTCTGCTGAACCCCGTGCTCATAACCATTGCAGGCACCATTGCCACCCTGCTTGTTTTGGATATTGACTACAGCACATATAACCGCGGTGCAAAATACATAAGCTACCTGCTCACACCTGCAACGGTGGCACTTGCCATACCTTTATATGAACAGGTGAGCCTGCTGCGAAAGAATTTCACAGCCATTATGGTTGGCATCGCATCGGGCGTGCTGGCAAGTTTCTGCTCCATTTTTGCTATGGCACTGCTGTTTGCACTCAACCACACACAGTATGTGACACTGCTGCCGAAATCCATCACCACAGCCATAGGGATAGGGCTGTCGCAGGAGCTTGGCGGTTATGTGGCCATTACGGTGTCGGCAATCATCATAACCGGACTGTTCGGCAACATTGCAGGCGAGGTGCTTTGCCGCATATTCGGGATAAAGCACCCCGTGGCAAAGGGGGTGTCGATAGGAACAGCCACACACGTTATGGGCACCGCCAAGGCAATGGAGATGGGCGAGATTGAGGGGGCGATGAGCAGCCTGTCGGTAGCTGTGGCGGGTGGCCTCACCGTGGCTGCGGCCATTTTCTTCGAAGGGCTCATATAACATTATTGTACAATTTGGCAGACAAAATATTGCATAACTCAAAGATTTTGTATAATTTAGCCACCACACAAAAAAACAAGACAATGATAATAGCAGTAGATTTCGACGGCACCATCGTTGAGCATAAATACCCTGAGATTGGCCGAGAAAGGCCGTTTGCCATAACCACGTTGAAGATGCTCATAGAGCAGCGCCACCGCCTTATTTTATGGACTGTGCGCAAAGGACACCTGTTGCAGGAGGCTGTAGATTGGTGCAAAGAGCGCGGTGTGGAGTTCTATGCCGTGAACAAGAACTACCCCGAAGAGCAGGTGGAAAACGGCGGCGGGTATAGCAAGATAAATGCCGAAGTATTCATTGACGACTGCAACCTGGGCGGCATACCCGACTGGGGAAAGATATACCAGATGATTTCCGAAAAGAAAAGTTGGGAGGAGCTTTACCACGCTGCACCCGTAGAGGAGGAGACGCCAAAGAAAAAGAAGAAAGGGTGGTTCTGGTAATTAAACGTTACGTTTGAAAGGTTCTTAACACACACATATGAGGCTGACTAAAAAGTATTTTTTAGCAGCCTCTTTTTCTGGGAGATGAATAAAAAGATGTAGTTTAAGGCTTGCGCAGCCTGAAAAACCGCAGTTTACTGGGCGTAAATGAGGATTTTGAAGGCAAGCGTAACGCAAAAATACACTTTTTAGTCATCTCCATGTTATTTAGCAAAAATGCGGGCCAATTTCGCCGCAAAGCAAGTTTTTACAATGTTTTTTCAAAAAAACTAACACAAAGCCTTGTTTTCTGTTTTTTTATTTATAATTTTGCCAAAGAGCAATAGAAAACATTGCTATTTATCAAAATGAACGAGTACTATCTGCACACAACGGCTTCCCGAGGTTCCACTACCGGCACTACCGGTGGTTACACCCGCCGTTGCACTTCTACCGGTACTACCCTTTGGGGGTAGGGATAGTATTTTTGTTTCTGCGTGAAACATATTTTCAGCATTTTATTTTTCAACCCATTTGACAGGCAGTCGTAAAGACACCGGCGGGTTAATTCATTATTTTTTCATTAAAATAATGGTTGCGCATATATAGGTGCGCAGTGAGATTTCATTTTGTGGTACAACAAAATGAAACAACAAGAAATAGTTATACTACATAGATTGAATGTTATGAAACATATAATAATATTGGGTGACGGAATGGCCGACTGGCCCGTTGAGGAACTTGGAGGAAAAACTCTGCTACAGGCAGCAAATACTCCATATATGGATAAACTTGCACGTATGGGACGCTGCGGCAGACTGGTGACCGTGGCACCCGGCTTTCACCCCGGTAGCGAGGTTGCCAATATGTCTATTATGGGCTACCACCTGCCTACCGTATATGAGGGGCGCGGCCCATTGGAGGCGGCAAGCATAGGTGTGGAACTGAAGGAGGGCGAACTGGCATTGCGATGCAACATCGTGTGCATCGAGGGCGATGTTCTGAAGAACCACTCGTCGGGGCACATAACAACCGAAGAGGCCGATGTGCTTGTAAAGTATCTGCAAGAGAAACTGGGCGACGAGCGCGTGCGTTTCCACACCGGTATTCAGTACCGTCACTTGCTTGTTATAAAGGGTGGCGACAAACGCATAAGCTGCACTCCCCCGCACGATATCCCCGGACAGAAATTTGCACCCTACTTGGTGAAGGCCGATGTGCCCGAAGCCGAGGAGACAGCCAAGCTTGTCAACGAACTTATTGCAAAGTCGCAGGAGTTGTTGGCAGCCCACCCGCTGAATAAGAAACGTGTGAGCGAGGGCAAAGACCCCGCCAACAGCATATGGCCCTGGGGTGGCGGTTACAGGCCCAAGATGAAGCCCATAGGCGAAACATTCCCGCAAGTGAAAAGCGGCGCGGTTATTTCGGCCGTGGATTTGATACGCGGAATAGGGCGCTACGCAGGGTTGCAGGTATTGGATGTCGAGGGCGCCACAGGTCTTTACGACACCAATTACGAAAACAAGGCAGCAGCGGCCATTGAGGCCTTGAAGAAAGATGACTTCGTCTATCTGCATATTGAGGCAAGCGACGAGGCCGGGCACGAGGGAGATATAGAACTAAAGATACGCACAATAGAAAACCTCGACAAACGCGCCATTGGGCCTATATACGAGGCTGTGAAGGAGTGGAACGAGCCTGTTGCAATAGCAGTGCTGCCCGACCACCCCACCCCCTGCGCACACCGCACACACACTGCCGAGCCTGTACCATTCCTCATATGGCACCCGGGCATAACCCCCGACAGCGTGGAGTGTTTCGACGAGCAGGCAGCCCTCGACGGCAGCTATGGACTTTTGAAAGAGGATGAATTTATAAATGCATTTATGCAATAAACATTAAGGAACTATGAAATATTACAGCACAAACAAGATAGTGAGTGATGTTGCATTAAAGGATGCCGTCATAAAGAGCTTGGCAGCCGACAAGGGGTTGTTTATGCCCAATAGCATAAAACGCCTGCCTCAAGAGTTTTTCGACAACATCGACAAGATGAGCTTTCAGGAAATCTCATATAGAGTGGCCGACGCATACTTTGGCGAGGATATCCCTGCCGAGGACTTGAAAAGAATAGTTTACGATACCATAGCCTTTGACGCACCCGTTGTGGAGGTGAAAAAAGATGTTTATTCACTGGAGTTATTCCACGGCCCCACCCTCGCATTCAAAGACGTGGGCGGCCGTTTTATGGCACGCCTGCTGGGCTATTTCGTGAAGAACGGCCGTGACAAGAGAGTGAACGTGCTTGTGGCCACATCGGGCGACACGGGCAGCGCCGTAGCCAATGGATTCTTAGGTGTAAAAGGCGTGCACGTATATGTGCTCTACCCCAAAGGCAAAGTGAGCGAGATACAGGAGAAACAGTTCACCACACTTGGGCAGAACATCACGGCATTGGAGATAGACGGCTGTTTCGACGACTGTCAGGCACTGGTGAAACGCGCCTTCAGCGACGAGGAGCTGAACGCACAGATATTCCTCACAAGCGCCAACTCAATAAACCTTGCCCGCTTCTTGCCACAGTCATTCTATTACTTCTATGCATATGCACAGCTGAAGAAGATGGGCAAAGCCGACAATGTGGTTGTATCGGTGCCAAGCGGCAACTTCGGCAACATCACAGCCGGCCTTTTTGCACAAATTATGGGGCTGCCCATAAAGCGCTTTATAGCAGCCAACAACCGCAACGACATCTTCTATAACTATCTGCGCACAGGAAACTTCGAGCCTAAAGCATCGGTGTGCACCATAGCCAACGCAATGGATGTGGGCAACCCAAGCAATTTTGCACGCATACTCGACCTCTACGGCTACAACCACGCCACCGTGTGCAGCCACGTAGGCGGTGCAACATACAACGACGAGCAGATTGCAAACGGCGTAAAGGAGTGTTGGGAGAAGAACAACTACCTGCTCGACCCGCACGGAGCCTGCGGATACCTGGCACTGCAGGAGCAACTGAATGAGGGAGAAACAGGCGTGTTCCTGGAGACAGCCCACCCCGCCAAGTTCAAAGACACAATAGACCGCATTCTGGGCCGTGATATCGAGATACCACTACCCTTGCAGGAGTTTATGAAGGGAGAGAAACAGACCGTGGAGATGAGCAGCGATTATGAGGAACTAAAGAAATTCCTGCTGCAAGACCAGAATTACAATTCGCAAGAGTGTTATTATTAAAAATTGTTTTTTCTACACACTCTTAATTATCAAGGCGTTGCCCCGAAGGAAGAAAAAAAGTGTTATTTTTTCTTCAAAAAGATTTGCTATGTAAAAATAAAATCGTACCTTTGCAACGCTTTAAGGCACAAGAGTTGCGCTGTTAGCTCAGTTGGTAGAGCAATTGACTCTTAATCAATGGGTCCAGGGTTCGAGTCCCTGACGGCGTACAAAAACCAAATCCTCTGAAAATTTTCAGAGGATTTGGTTTTTGTTATACCTATAAAATAGTAATAACATAATAGTATTTTGCACTAAAAATGGCCGCCACCCTGCCATTGATATAGTCAACGGTGTGGTGGCGGCCTTTATTTATTGTATGTATTGCTTCTTGAATCAACCGCAGTGGAAATAGCGGTTGACGAGTTTCAGCATCTCCTCTTGGTTGCCTGCAATTTCGGCACGGAGGGTACGGTCGCCGTATGAGCGCAGTTTCTTAATAATACCATCAATCATAGCGGGGCTGAATACGTTGAATTTCTCAAAGACCTCGCGTTGCTGTTGCAGGCAGTCGGCCGATGCCTCGCAGCTGTCGGGCAGCTGGGCAAGCATCTTCAGTTTCTCTTCGTTCTCTTTTTGATGTATGTTCACATTTACGTATGTTCTTTCGGCTATCTCCAATGCATCCGCAAGCTCAAAACCGTGGCGGCAGGCTACGGCAAGGCCTGCTATCAGTTGGTAGATATCGGCCGAGCCATCGGGGGAGCGCATCTCCACGGTTTGTTTTTGTGTGGTGTCGTAGTTGCTATCGCCTTCAAGCGGATTGGCTATGCGGCACATATCGCTCTTTGCGGCCCAACCAAGGGGAACACGCACAAGAACAGAGCGGTTTCTGTCGCCCCAGCAAATGTTTGTGGGGGCCTCCTGGTGAGGTACAAGGCGGAAATAGGATGTGGGGTTGGTATTTCCGAATGCGGTGATGGAGGGGGCAAGCTCCATCATTCCGGCAATGGCCTTGCGGGCGGTTGCCGAAAGCACGCCACCTTCGAGCATTTGGTTCACTCCGTCTTTTACTATGCGCATATGCACGTGAAGGCCCGAGCCGGCTTTTCCTGCCGTGATTTTGGGGGCGAAGGTTATATCGTATCCCATTCGGTATGCCAGGTTGCGGATAATCCATTTTGCTATCATCAGTTGGTCGGCTGCATCGCAGGCGTTTACGGGGAGAAACTCTATCTCGTTCTGCTCGTATATGAGGCCGTCGATGGTGAAATTACCAACCTCGGAGTGCCCATATTTTATCTGGCCGCCTGCTTGCGCAATATATGCCATACACTGTGTGCGGAACTCGTTGAATTTGGCATAGGGGGCCGACTCGTGGTAGCCCTTTTGGTCGGTTGCGGGGAACACGCCTTCGTCGGGGGCAATGACATAGTATTCAAGTTCACCCATCGCCTGGAACTGCATACCTGTTACATCATTGAATGCCTTGCAGGCTTTGCGCAAGGTGTTTTCGGGAGAGCTTTCAAGGGGCTCGCCATCCTTGTTGAAGTATGAACACAGCATAGAGAGTGTGGGAATCTCGGCAAAGGGGTCGAGAAACGCGGTGCTGAAACGGGGGAGCACATAGAGGTCGCTGCTACCGGCCTCTATGAAGGGGAAGAGGCTGGAACCATCGACGCGCTCGCCACAGGTGAGGATGGCATCGAGGTATGCTGCGTTGTTTATCACGAAATTCAGAGTTTTAAGCCTGCCGTCGGCTGCGGGATACATAAAATTTACCATACGTATTCCATTCTCCTTAATATATCGTACAATGTCGGCTTTTGTAAATTCGGTTGTTGGTTTTCCAAGATAGGCCACTACTTTGTTGGCGCTCATTTCCAATTCTTTATTCATATCTCTTTTGTTTTATCATTGATTTTGTAAAGATAATTATTCCAACGATTATACAACCAATGGCAGTATGTTTTTTTACAGGCAAAGGAGAAAAAAACTGCAAACCAACGTCAAGCGTACACTCTTTTTGCCAAAATAGCAACCACCGGCCTGCACCCGGACATTACATTTGCGGCAAAAAAGAAAAATGAAAAAGACAATTACATTCAGCAAGGCCGGCACAAGCTACATAGCAAAAAAGTTGCACGAGGCCGTGAGCATTCCACTAAGGATGCTTTTTACAGCAGCGGGAGCAACTGCCAACGAGGAAAATGAGCTTTACTCACTGAACGGAATAGAGGAGATTACACCGCAGCAGATGCTTGCCATATACACCCGCAAGGAGGCGATTGACAACCTGGACCTGCCACACGCACTGGAGGGTTGCAGCATAAGAACCATACTCCCCTGCCTGCAGCCTGTGGGAGAGCGACTTGACAGCCGCCCGCTCAACGGCAAGAGAACATTTGCAGGGAGCAGCATAGAGGTGGTGAAATTTGGTAACGGGCAGGAGATTGACAGCTGCGACGAAACGCACGCTATGCCCACCACCCAGCTGGCGGGTACATTCAGCGGTTGCAGCGCGCTGCACACAATATATCCTATGAACCTGAAGCACGTGAACCATATTGGCAGCGACACCTTTGAAGGATGCGCAGCGCTGAAGGAGGTGAGGCTGTGTGCACTGGGTGCAGCGGTGCGTTTGTGCCATTCGCCGCAAGTGAGCTACCAATCGCTGCTTTATGCGGTTACAAACAGCAGCAATGGCGGTTTTGAGATAACACTGCACCCTGCAACATACAGGTATCTTATGACTATGGAGAGAGCGCCGGCAAGTGTAGGTGGTACAGAAAGCGAATGGGCGGCACTGCAAACCGAGGGTGAGAAGAAAAACATTGCATTCAACACCACGCAGTTCTACATATTGACTGCCAAAGAGTGGTTAGGTGTAAGCGGAGTGGCTGTGCAAGACGAGGAAATAGTTTTTGAACAAAAGAACGCCGTTATCGAGAACGATACCCTATTTTTATTTTATTAACAACGAGATAAATAGAGAAAAGCCATATTTATACTATTTTTGCAATGCTATCGATAAAAGGCACACTTTTGCAATTATGTATATATTCTTTCTTCTTTTGCCTGTTGTTTACATCACCTGCAACAGCTATCTGTTTTGTCGCGTGTGGCAGGCTATGCGTGGTCTGCCCTTAATCGTAAAGATAGCGGTAGCACTCATATACACGGCCGTTACCTTTGCTATGTTTATACCAATGTTCTTCCGCGGTAGCGATATACCCGAAATATTGGCAAAGTGGCTCTTCCGCGTGGGCTCGGCGTGGCTCTTTTTCTCTTGCCTTGCAGCAGTACTGTTGCTTGTAACCGATATCTTGAGCCGTTTCATCCCTGCAATACAGGGCAACTTATGGTGGGCGTTGGGAATAGCGGTTGCGCTTTTTGCATATGGCAATTACAATCACCGCCACCCGCAGGCAGTGCCACTTGATATAACGCTCGACAAGCCTATGAAGGGCGAATTGCGCATAGTGGTAGTGAGCGACCTGCACCTGGGATATGGCACGGGAAAAAGCCGATTGAAAGAGTTTGTAAAACTTATAAACGACTGCAAGCCCGATGTGATACTCATTGCGGGCGACCTCATAGACAACAGCCTGCGCAACGTGCGCAGCGAGCATATGCAAAAGGAGTTGCAACAGTTGCAGGCTGCGCAGGGCATCTTTATGGCACCCGGAAATCACGAATACATAAGCGGCATAGAGGATTGCAGGGAGTTCCTTGCCGACACAAACATAGAACTGCTGTGCGACAGCATTGTTACACTCCCCTGCGGTGTGCAGATAGCCCTACGCGACGATGCCGCCAACAGGTGGCGCCACAGCCTGCCGGAGCTATATGAAAATATTGACAAAAGCAAACCCATAATATTGGTGGACCACCAGCCACGGGAGATAGCCGAAAGTGATGCCGAGGGAACCGACCTGCACATAAGCGGGCACACACACCACGGACAGGTGTGGCCCGGCAGCCTCATAACCGACCGCCTCTTCAAGCAGAGCCACGGATACCGCAAATGGGATAATGCGCACGTGTGGGTGTCGAGCGGAATATCCTTATGGGGCCCGCCTGTGCGTTTGGGTACCAAAGGCGATTATGCCATAATCACACTCAGAGGCATAGACGAATAGTGCTCGGTTTACGTGGGAAGATATAATTTGCAAATAGACGGATAAACGAGAACAGCAATGGATAAAGGGCAGAAAGAGGTTGTTATAAACAGCAAGAGCGGGCTTATATTGGAAGGTGGCGGTATGCGCGGTGTGTTCACATCGGGCGTACTGGACAATTTTATGGACCGCGGCATACGCTTCCCCTACACCGTGGGAGTGAGCGCCGGCGCCTGCAACGGCATCTCATATATGTCGGGGCAGAGAGGGCGCGCAAAGTATGGCAACATAGACCTGCTGCAGCAGTACAACTACATAGGCCTCAAACATCTGCTGCTCAAGGGGAACATTATGGATTTCAATCTGCTGTTTCACGTGTTCCCCACCAAAATAAGCCCATACGACTACGATGCTCTTGCACGCAGCAAAGAGATATTCGAAATGGTTACGACCGACTGCAATAGCGGCCAAGCCTGCTACTTCAACGAGAAACTGAACCCAAAACGCATAATAGAGATAGTGGAGGCATCGAGCAGCCTGCCCTTTGTAAGCCCCATTGCATTTGTAGATGGTGAGCCTATGCTCGATGGTGGCATAGCCGATTCAATCCCCCTGCTGCGTGCCCGCTCGCAGGGGTTCACCAACAACGTGGTAGTACTCACGCGCAACAAGGGCTACCGCAAGAGCGAGAAACCCACAAGGGTGCCATTCTTTATGTATCGCAAATACCCCGCGTTGCGCAATGCCATACGCCATCGCAATGCCCACTACAACGAGCAGATAGCATTGGTGGAGCAGCTGGAGGCCGAGGGCAGGATAACGGTTATACGCCCCGAAAGACCTATCGAGGTGGATAGAATAGAGCGTAACATAGCCAAGCTGACTGCGCTGTACGAGGAGGGGTATAATTGTGCTGCGAAGATAAAATTCACTATAGAGGAGTAATAACTACAACGCCGCCACGTTGCGTGTGCGGAACGATTCGCGCGCCTTGCGCACATATAGTTTAACGACATCGGCAGGCAGGTGTGATGCTGCCACAAAGCCACGTGTGAGCGCGGGATGCTTGGCAAGTGCAGTTGCCAAAAGCCAGGCCACAGCCATACGTACATAATAGGGTTCGGCACCCTGCACACTGCCCTCTTGAGGGGCTTTTGGTTTTCCTTTAATGCTCCTGTATTCCGATTTTATTTTGTCAAAATCTATTTCATCTATGCGGGCAAACAGCGTTTCAATCCACGGCTGTTCAAGCATATAACACATAGAGAAAACCACTGCAAAACGCACCTCAAACTCGCGCGACGAGGCAAACCAACGCTGCAACCACTGCCACAGCAGCTGCTTGTCGGCACGGGCGGCCCATTTTGCCGATGCACAAAAGCTGTCGCACACAGCCCAATTGTCCATAACGGGTATGTATTTTTCCAACATCTGCAAGCGAGCCTCTATGGAGCATTTGCTGCGGTTTATAAGGAGGCCCCAAATGACGGTCTCCTCGTAGCAGAGGTTTTGCGGCGGCTCCTGTTCAAAGGCCTTTATGTACCCCGCCCCATCGGTGACAGACAGTGTGCGGGCCACGCCCTTCATTTCGGGTGCGTGCAGACCAAGCACCTTGCGTGCGGGCAAGGCGTTAATCACGCGCAGATGACCTTCGCGGTAGCGGGCATCGTTACGGAAACGCGGGCAGATGAGCGGTTGCAGCAGGTGGGTTATCATAGCGTTACTCTTCGGGTAGGTAGTGGTCGGGAATCTGTTTGTGGGTTACTATGAGCCCCTGCTCTTTTATATCGTTGAGGCGGCGGGTGATGTTGCCTTTGCCTGTGGCAAGCTGTTTGTATGCTTCGCGGTAGGCATCGGAAGCCTTCTCGAGCGCATTCTCTATCTTTGAGAAATTCTCGGTGAAGAGCACCACTTTTTCATACACAGCATTGGCGGTGTCCACTATCTTCTGCACATCGCGTTGCTGACGCTCGCGGGTCCACAGCGAGTTGACCACAAAGAGCGTGGATATAAGGTTGGATGCCGATATGAGTACTATGCCACGCTTGTAGGCATAGTTCCACAATTTATTGTCGGTCTCCATCGCGAGGAAATAGGATGGTTCGTTTGGCACAAAGAGCATTACATAGTTCAGTGAATTGCAGTTGTAACTGGCATAGGACTTTGCGGCAAGGTTATCGACGTGCTTGCGCAGGGAGAGGGCGTGCTCTTTGCGATAGCGGGTACGGGTTTCCTCATCCTCGGCGGCAAGGTATGCCATATATGCCTTGAGCGACACCTTTGAATCTATTATTATATCGCGCTTGCCAGGGAAGTGCACTATGATGTCGGGCTTCATACCCTGCTGTGTATCTTCGTTATGCAGGGCTACGCCCTTGTCGTCGCGCAAGGTGGCCTGTTTCTCCCACTGCTCCCCCTCTATGAGCCCGGAATTTTCAAGAATCTGTTCAAGGATTGTTTCTCCCCAGTCGCCCTGGAACTTGTTATTGTTGGTACCAGCAATGGCGTTGGTAAGGTTCACGGCATCCTGGCTTATGCGTTGGTTGGCCTCTATGAGACTCTTTATGTTCTCCTGTAACGAGAAGCGCTGCTTGCTCTCCTCGCCATAGTAGCTGTCGACCTTTTCGCGGAAGGATTTGAGGTCAATGTTAAAGGGTTGCAGAATGGATGCAAGATGCTCCTGCGACTGCTTGCCAAACTGCTCACTGTTGCGTTGCAGCGCCTCGGTAGCCATATTCTTGAATTCCAGGCGCATCTGCTCCAGGCTGTTTTTGAACTGCTCCTTTTGGGCGTCGAGGCGCTCGCCCATAGCGCGGTTCTCGCTTTCAAGGGCGGCTATGTGGGTTAGTTGCTGTTCGCGCTGTGCCTGTTGCTCGGTAGCTGCATCTGCGGCAGCCCTTAGTTGAAGGCGAGCTGTTTCGAGCTCGCAACCAAGCATTTCGTTCTCCTTTTTTATGGCAGCGTTACGCCCCATCAAATGCATATATAGCACTGCAAAAAGCAGCAATAATATTGCTACGATAATAATAGTTGTCGTCATTTATATTTGTGTTGTGTTTGCAAAAAACTATTTCCACCTGCGGCGCAACGACTCCATAAAACTTGTTACTATGCGATAGCCACGCCTGAAGGAGTTTATGTGGCGCAGCACCCCCGCCCAACCATTAACGGCCGACAGCAGTATGTTACCAACCGAAAGGGAGCGTCTGAATGTCTGCAAGCTATATTCAACACGAACAGCCAGCGCCTGCTGCTGCTCCTTATTGGCACGTTGTACACCGCGCAGTTGTGCCAGGGATGTTACGGGCACACGCTGTTCATTCTTTTTCATTGTTCTCGGCATTATCTATAAAAAACATTTTGTAAAAACGGGCTACCATAATGTTGATGAAGATACTCCCACTCAACAGATGGAAAAGCCACGCCACGGCAAGCAGCAGAAATGCCACAAAAAGCAATGATGGCAGCAAGCCCATATACACAGAGAGCATTGCCACTAATGCCGCCAAAAAGCACAACGACGATAGTAACAAAAAGATGATGACCGCCAGCCAAGAGAGTGCATCGGCAAAAAAAAGCGACAGCCTCTCCACGAAGGAGAGCTTCAGCTCCTCTATTTTGAGATTGAGAAACTCGCGGACATCGGCGGAGAGGCTGTCGAAATTTTCTTTGATTTCCATAAGCCGGTTACTCCTCCATCGACACGGTCACATTTTCCTCAACCACACGGGCGGCGGGCTTGCAGCAGGAAATCTCCTCTTTCAAATGCGCCTTGGCATCATCGATGTGCTCTTTGATGTCCTTGCGCACTTCGCTGCCTTTTTTGGGAGCAAACAACAACGCTACAACACCACCCGCAAGCATTCCGCCTGCAAAAGCCACCATACAACAAGCAAGTTTCATAATATAAAATATTTAATGTTTATACTACCCCGAAACCAGTGCTGTTGCCCTCTCTTGGCAAACGCGAAGATAGTTGCATTTTTGTCGAAAATCAATTTTTCAAGAGTATTTTTGCAAGCTATGAAAAATCAAAATCTCTTTATTAGGTGTTTCATAACAAAAATTACTATCTTCGCTTGCCGTTACTGCACACAGCAATGTTCGGTTACAAGTGAAACAACCGAAGGAAGCAAAGCGGCACACCGTTTTAGTTTTTTTTAAATAAATTTCAGAGAACTATGAGAAAAGGTTACATAGCACTATGGGCATTGGTTGCACTTTTGATGACAGCCTGCCAAAACAAGCCACAAGGAGCCGAAACCGCAGGCAATGGGATTAGTTGCGCGGCAATGTTCGACACATTGCGCATAGACAAGCAATTTATGCTCGATACGTTGGATGCCAACTCGCCCGCGCTTAAGATAGATATGGAGTTGCTTGTGCCCGGCAATGTGGCACCCGATGTGGCCGGGAATATGAACACCTGCATATCGTACGCAACATTCGGGTACGAGGGATTGACCATAGCCGAGGCTGCCGACTCCCTTGTGAACTCAATGAAGAGTGAATATCTTGAACTGCGCGACGACTATATCAACGAAAAAGCGGTGAACCCCGATGCACCCTGGTTCAACAACTACTACACACTGCACAGCAGCGCAAGCGAGGGGCGCAATGGTTGTATATGCTATGTGGCAGATTACGAGATATACAGCGGCGGTGCTCACCCAAGCAGTACTATAAGTTGTGTGAACATTGATGCCAAAACAGGTAAGGAGATAGCCCTGCAGGATATATTTGCCCCCTATACCGACGAACAGCTCACCGACAGACTCACCGACAGGCTTGCGCAACAGAACGGTGTAAAAGGTATAGAGGGACTAAAAGAGATTGACTATCTTGTCTTCAGCGATATGTACGTAACCAATAATTTCATATTGGGAAAGGATAGTATATTTTTCCTTTACAACAACTACGAGATTGCACCCTACTACAAGGGGAGAAGCCGCATAGGTTTCGATTATGACGAACTGAAAGATTTATTAAAGTAACCGATGGAAGAGATTCTGAAATATTTCCCTACGCTCACCAATGTGCAGAAGGAGCAATTTGCAGCATTGTATGACCTTTATTACGACTGGAACAACAAGATAAACGTGATATCGCGCAAGGATATCGAAAACCTATATCTGCACCACGTATTACACTCGCTTGCTATTGCAAAGAGCATACAGTTCCGCCCCGGCACCAAAGTTCTGGATTTTGGTTGCGGCGGTGGGTTCCCGGGTATTCCTCTTGCCATTATGTTCCCCGACACCGATTTTCATCTGGTTGACAGCATAGGCAAGAAGATACGTGTGGCCACAGAGATTGCTGCAGCCATAGGGTTGAAAAACGTGCGCGCAACGCATAGTCGCGTACAGGATATAAAAGAGAGATATAACTTTGTGGTGAGCCGCGCCGTGATGCAGCTGCCCGAGCTTATAAAGATATGCCGCAAGAACATAGGCAAGGAGCAGCTGAACGCACTACCCAATGGTGTCATATGCCTCAAGGGCGGAAACATTGAAGGCGAGGTGCAACCCTTCAAAAACTGCGTGGAGGTAACCGAGCTGAGCACTATGTTCAGTGAGGAGTATTTCAAAGACAAAAAGGTTGTTTACGTTCCTATAGGATGAAGTATGTTTGAGCTTAGAAGATTTATATTTAACCCCGTGCAGGTAAACAGTTTCCTGCTGTGGGACGAGACAAAAGAGGCGTTGCTCATTGACTGCGGCGCATTGTACCCCCACGAAGAGGAGCAACTGAAGAGTTTTGTTGCCGAAAAGGGGCTCACGATAAAGCACTATCTGAACACCCACCTGCATTTCGACCACATTTTCGGTAATCCGTTTGTGCAGCATTGCTTTGGGCTTGGATATGAGGCCAGCGATGGCGACATAGCTTGGGCCGAGGGTATAGCAGAGCGTGTAAAACTTTTCGGTCTGCGATATGACGAAGACATTTCGGCACCGGTGCGTGTGCTACACGATGGCGACAAGGTATTTTTCGGGAATCAGACGGTTGAGGTGATTGCCGTTCCCGGCCACTCACCCGGCAGCCTGGCATTCTACTTGCCGCAGCAGAAGATGGTGTTCACCGGCGATGCCCTGTTCCACAGCAGCATAGGGCGCACAGACTTGCCCGATGGCGACTACCTCACTCTTATAAGGAGTATAAGAGAAAGGCTCTTTACATTGCCCGACGACACGCGCGTGTTCCCCGGGCACGGCGACTACACCAATATAGGGATGGAGAAAGAGTATAATTTATATGTAAAATAATAAAGGATATTACACTAAAAAGAGGCTGCCGAGGCAGCCTCTTTTTAGTGTAATATCTTATATAGCAACTCGCGCATTATCTCGCCATCGGGAGCGGCGGCACCTTCGGCACCCTTGGACTGCGCATCGGCAAGACGTATGAGGTGAAGCACCTCCATAACGTGCATTGCGCGGTAGTTTTTCATTGCCTTCAGATAATCGCCCACACCCCAGGTAGATTTGAGCCCTATAAAGGCGGCCACGCCACGCTCGCTCTTGTCGGGGGAGTAATAGGCCATCATAAGGTTGGAGAAGAAACTGAACAGGAGCGCCAGAGTCATCTGTATCGGGTTTTTCTTGGGGTTCTGCGCAAAGTAGTTTATTATCTTGTTGGCCTTCAGCACATCCTTGTTCACTATGGCATTTTGCAGCTCAAAATTATTGAACTCCTTGCTTATGCCTATGTGCTCCTCTACTAAATCGGGGGTGATGGCTGCGGTTCCCGCAGGCAGCGCAATGGATAGCTTGTCTATCTCACCGGCTATGCGGCACAGGTCGGCACCGATGGACTCGCTTATCATAAGCAACGATTTGGTGTCGGCAGTAAGGCCCTTTTCGCGCAGATAAGAGGATATGAAGGCGGGTAACTGCTCGTCGCGCACCTTCTTGCTGTCGAGCAGCACGGCCGTGCGGTCTATTTCGGTGGTCACCTTTTTTCTTTTATCGAGCGAGCCGTTCTTGTGGGCAAAGACAAGCACAGTCGATGGCACGGGCGACTGCAGATAGTATATGAGGTTGTCGATGTTCTTCATCATCTGCGCCTCGCGCACTATTATCACTTGACGCTCGGCCATCATAGGGAAACGCTTGGCCGCCGTTATCACCTCGTCGATATTGGTATCTATGCCATAATATATGGTTTGGTTGAATGCGCGCTCGTCTTCGGTAAGTGCGTTCTGGGCAATGTAGTCGGTTATTCTGTCGGTAAAAAAGCCCTCCTCGCCCATAAGGTAATAGACGGGGCGGTACTTGCCGCTTTTAAGTTCCGAAAGAATTGATTCGTATGTATGCTTTGCCATATTATGCTTTTTATTATCTTTGCGATAGTCGCAAAGATAATAACAAACGAGCGGAAAATATGAAGTTTACTTCTATATTTTACACAGCGAGTGCAGTATATTTTAGAGGTTATCTCAAAGATACTAAAAAGATATTGAAGTGAGCGCATAATATTTACCCGTTTTTATGCCTTGCCCGCACGATTGAACAATTATATGGAATGCTGAACCTACCACGCTACGATGCTAAAATAACCGACAACAATGGCAAAAAGCAGATTTTCGACTGCTTGCGCCGTTGCTTTGTGGCACTCACCCCCGAGGAGTGGGTGCGCCAGCACTTTGTGAATATGCTGCTTACGCTGAAGGGCTACCCTGCAACCCTTACAGCCAACGAGGTGGCAATAAATCTGAACGGAATGAATCGCCGCTGCGATACCGTGGTGTATGACAAGGCGCTAAAGCCACGTGTCATCATTGAGTACAAAGCACCCATGGTGAAGATTGATACCAGGGTGTTTGCGCAGATTGCCCGTTACAACCTTGTGCTGCGGGTGGATTATCTGATAGTGAGCAACGGGCTGCAACATTTCTGCTGCAAAATGGACTACGAGAAGAACTGTTACACGTTCCTCAAGGAGATACCCACATATGAGCAGATAGTTGACTGAGCCCACAACATTTCATAAAACATAAGCTCCTTGCAGCAGTGCAAGGAGCTTATGTTTTATGGAATAGCTATGCTACATTACTTCATAATCTCGGCGATGAAAGCCTGCATCTCGGGCTGTGCAGCCTCTACGCTCTGTAACAGTTTGAACTGTGCCTTTGAACGAACGAGGTTGTGCTCGGGATACTGAATCTTGTAGTATGTATCGCCGTTGATATAGTCGGCCAAGAAACGTACTGTCTGCATATAGGGGAAGAGGGCTGCTGCATAGGGCAAGTTCTCAACCTCCAGGGGAGTGATGAACGATGCAGCCGATTTCAAATAACCTTTTGCAAAGGATTTGAAAATCTCCATATTGAAGTTTACGTTATCGAGATCCTTGTCGTCTTCCTTATCGGTGTTGGCTGCCGAACGCAAATAGTCGCCAAAGTCCGAGAAGATGAAGTTGGGCATCACGGTATCGAGGTCGATTACGCAAAGCACGTTACCCTCTTTGTCGAAGAGGATGTTGTCGACCTTTGTATCGCAGTGGCAAATGCGTTTGGGCAATTTACCCTCGCGGTGCAAACGCTCGCCCTTGCACATATCCTCGGCGCGTTTCTCCAGCTCGTCTACCAACCACTGCACCTCGGCAAGGCGGCCCGCCTTATTCTCGGCCACAGCCTCGCGCAACTGCTGCAAGCGGAACTCCATATTGTGGAAATCCTTGATTGTCTCGCCAAGTTGAACGGGGATATCGGCAAGCATAGCCTGGAAGTTACCGAATGTCTCACCAACGATGTATGATGTTTCGGGTGTTACAGCAGTCATAGACTCTGTTTCGGGGATAAACTCCATTACACGCCAATATTTCTCGCCATCGAAATAGTAATATTTACCATCTTTAGCGGGAACGAACTTCAACACCTTGCGGCTGATGTCATCGGTGCCGGCAGCCTCCAGTTTTCCGTGAATGTGGTTTGTTACTGCCACGATGTTGTTCATAAGCATATCCACATCGGGGAAAATGGCGTTGTTCACGTGCTGCAACACATAGTCGGGAGCATTGCCTTCGGTCTTTACACGATAAGTTGTGTTAATGAGTCCGTTGCCCAAGGGAGCAACCTCAACTACATTGCCTTGAATGTTGAATTGAGAAACAATTGTGTTCATTGGAGTATGATTTTAGTTAGTTAATAATTCTTCCTTATATAATAAAGGGCTTTTTGCAAAGATAATATTTTAATTTATATATGGACAATTGCATCCAAAATTATTTATAATAATTTACAGGGGCTTGTCCTTGGCTATGAGCGGATAGAGCTGGCGTAGTTTTTCTATCATATCCCACTGCAATTCGGCAGTTGCACTTGTGCGGCAACGGGCACGACAACGGGCAATATCCTGTCCATAAGGGTTGAGAATCACGCTGTGCCCCGCATAGGTACCATAATCGTCGGCCCCCACCCTGTTGGATGCTGCCACGTAGCACTGGTTCTCAATGGCACGGGCACGTATGAGGGTGTCCCAGGCAAGTATGCGGCTGTCGGGGAAATTGGCCGACACCAGCATAAGATCGTAATCGCCCGCATTGCGCAGGAATATGGGGAAACGTATATCGTAGCATATCACAGGGCGTATGCGCACCCCGCGCCACTCCCATATAACCTTTTTATCGCCGGGGGTATATACCTTGTCCTCGCCACTGTACTCAAACAGGTGGCACTTGTCGTAGTGGCGCACCGCCCCGTCAGGGGTTACAAAATACATACGGTTGCGGAAGATGGTATCACTCTCGCGTGTCATCACCGTGCCTGCTATTGCGGCATCGTATCTTTTTGCCCACTCCTTGAAGGCCTGCACGGTGGGGCCGTTCACCTCCTCTGCGACCTCATAGGGCTGCATACAAAAGCCCGTGGAGCACATCTCTGGGAACAGGTAGATGTCGGCCTTTTCGGCTTTCTGCATCAACTGCCCCATCTGCCTGAGGTTGGCTGCCACATCCTTCCACACAATATCTTGTTGTATTATTGTTACTTTCATATTGTTAATTTTCCATATATGGTATCTTTTGCAAAATTAGAAAAACTTTTCATACTAATGCTTATGCCATTGAGGGAAAATAGAGGTGACAGAGGATTCTCCAATAGATTATAATTAGTTTCCTATTTAACCAAGATATCGAAAAAAAAATGCCCTCTCTTTTTGCAGATATAATCGAATTTATTACTTTTGCAGCGGAAAGATGCCAGAGTGATCGAATGGACCGGACTCGAAATCCGGCGTACGCTTTTTAGTGTACCGTGGGTTTGAATCCCACTCTTTCCGCACCATAAAATAAAAAAAGATGCACCAAGCTTGCTTGAGCGCATCTTTTTTATTTTATGGTGCAATGACGCCCGCGGCAGCGTGAGGGATGGGCAAAGCCAATCCCACTACGATGCAAAAAGCGGGTGGAATTAGGTGCAAGGACGCCCGCGGCAGCGTGAGGGATGGGCAAAGCCAATCCCACTACGATGCAAAAAGCGGGTGGAATTATGGTGCAAGGACGCCCGCGGCAGCGTAAGGGATGGGCAAAGCCAATCCCACTACGATGCAAAAAGCGGGTGGAATTAGGTGCAAGGACGCCCGCGGCAGCGTAAGGGATGGGCAAA
>JAFVSR010000080.1 GCA_017503645.1 Bacteroidaceae bacterium
GTTAACACCATACTGTTCTGTAACCTGTCTTTCAGTATAACCTGACAAGTAATGTTTAACAGCTTCCAGCTTAATTTCAAAACAAAATTTCATAACAAAACCCCGAAAGTTTTTTGTCTAACTTTCGGGGGTCATGTCAATTTTTAGTCAGCCTCTGTGAGGTATCTGTTTACTCGATTACCCCTTGTCTGTCGATTCTTCTCAATTACTCCTCGGGCATAAACATAGGGTCCCAAGCGGGGAGCATTGTGGGCTTCTCTTTGAGCACATCCAATACTTTGGCGGGTACATATTTTTTATCTACCACAAGACGGAACATATACTCGTCGAACCACTCGTCGGTCATTATGAGTGTGCCCTGGTAGCCGCTGCCTGCGCCCCAGCTGTTCTCCACCTGCCATTTTACAATGTTGCCGTCTTTGTCTATATCCACTGCTTTCAGAGTCATTGCGTGCGACGAACCGCTGTCGTACACGCTTATTCTCTCTCGCTTGTCCATCCCGAACTCCACGCCAAAGAGCTCCTCGTAGTTGTAGTTGTTCATATCGAGTGTGCCGCGCTTGCTGTCGAGGAACTTGCCCACGTCGCAAGAGAAGTACATCATTGTGCTGTCTTTGATTGATGCTATGGCCATCTGCTTAATCTCCTCGATGGGAAGGTTCACGTAGAGCCAGTTATGTCCGTCATATGCGTGGCGGTCGTACTCTATCTCGTAGCTCTTCCAATAGGGGCGGGTGGGGTCGTTCATAAGCATCACGAAGTCGTTCTGCAAGTCTATGCCTATGTATTTGTCGTAGAAACTTTTGGGGGTGTATTTCTGTGGCTCCTCGCGGTACTTGCCGTTGGCGTCTTTGGGGGCCCACTCAAACTCGGTGGGGGGCACACCGTACACCTGTGCAAGCATTTTATATACAACCTTAAGCTGCTCTTTCTTCATAGCAAGCAACTCCTTCTCCTTGGCCCCTTTGTCGGCAGCATCGCGCAGGCGCAAACCGAATTCGCGCAATTTTCTCTTGAGTAAGGAATTGAAGGCGTCGGTGTTGTTGCTGGTGTATGTTTCGGGCATAACCCCCTTGGGTACAATGCCATATTTTGCAACAAGGTCGGCCACGCCGGTGTATGTGCCGCCGTCGCTCAACGGGTTTTTGAAGAGCCAATCCACAACGCGGTCCTCTTTGGGCTTTTTGCGTGTGTCGATGATGCCCTGCAGAAAGAGGTTCGATTTTTCGAGTTGGTCGAAGAAAAAGTTATATACTTGCGAGAATTGGAATGCTCCGAGGTCCTGCTCGGCAATCATCTTGGCGCGCATCACGTTCATTCCGGTGAAGAGCCAGCAACGGCCCGACGATTCCTGGTTTGTGATACCCTTTGAAGGTACACTGTGGCTGAAGTATGTGTTCATCTCGCCCAGGTTCTCCTGATTAAGCGAGAGGGCTTTTATGGGGTTGCCCATAAGTATGTTCTGCAACGCCTTTTCGCTTGTTGTGGGTTTGTAGCTTTCGCTTATCTCCTTGTACATTGCGGCATCTATGCCGCCGTTGTTCTGTGCCACTGCGCCGCCTGCCAATAAAAAGGCAGCAAGCAGTGTGCCGATAGTTCTTTTCTTCATAGTAATTCTATTTTTTGTTTGTTCTTTTCCCATTTGTCGGCTAATATAGTAAAAAAATCTTTATGCACCTATTTTTACGCTCCTTTGCATCTCCTCTATGAATGCGAGCGCCGTCTCCACGTTTTTTACATTGCCTACGGTTATTACGCAACGGCCGTCTCCCTCCTTAAGGCGGCAGTTGAATGTGGTGTTGTGCACAAAGGATAGTATGTGCCCAAACTGCTCGCTCTCGTAAAAGGCCTTGCGTTTGCCATCGACAAAAAAGATGTTCATACGCCCGCCTTTTAGGTATATCTTCTCTATGCCTAAGTCCTGTGCCTTGCGGCGCAACACCACCATTTTCATAAGCTCGCGTGCCTCGTCGGGCAGTTTTCCAAAGCGGTCCTGTAATCTTGCGCCAAAGGCTTCTATCTCCTTTTCGGTGGTCAGTGAGTCCAGCTCGCGATAGAGCAGTATGCGCTCGTTGCTATCCGGCACATACACTGCGGGCAGCAGCAGTTCAAGGTCGCTCTCCACAAAGCACTCCTTTACAAAGAGGTCGTTGGCGGTGCTCTCCTCCTCGGGCAGCACATCGGCAAACTCCTCTTCCTTCAGTTCCGAAACAGCCTCGGCAAGTACCTTCTGGTAGGTTTCGTAGCCGAGGTCGGCAATAAAACCGCTCTGCTCCGCACCCAACAAGTTGCCCGCTCCTCGTATGTCGAGGTCCTGCATAGCTATGTGCATACCGCTGCCAAGCTCGCTAAAGCTCTCTATCGCCTCCAAACGGCGGCGGGCATCGGTGGTGAGGTTTTCGCGTGGCGGGGTTAGCAGGTAGCAGAAAGCCTTGCGCTTGCCGCGGCCCACGCGCCCGCGCATTTGGTGCAGGTCGCTTAGGCCGAAATGCTGTGCCTGGTTTATTATTATGGTGTTCACGTTGGGAATGTCTATGCCGTTCTCCACAATGGAGGTTGCTATGAGTACATCGTAGTCGTGGTTTATAAAGGCATAGAGTATCTTCTCCAGTTCGGCGGGTTCCATCTGCCCGTGTCCTATGCATACGCGGGCGTCGGGTACGGCACGTTTAATCATCCGTTCCAGTTCATTCATATTGGATATGCGGTTGTTTATAAAAAATACCTGCCCGTTGCGGCTCAGCTCAAAGTTTATGGCCTCCTTTATCACATCTGCATCGAAGGTTTGAATTTCGGTGTGTATGGGGTAGCGGTTGGGTGGTGGTGTCTGTATCATAGAGAGGTCGCGTGCGCCCATAATGGAAAATTGCAGTGTGCGGGGGATGGGGGTGGCTGTCATAGTGAGTGTGTCCACGTTCACTTTGAACTGTCGCAGCTTTTCCTTCACGGCCACACCGAATTTCTGTTCCTCGTCTATGATTAACAGCCCTAAATCCTTGAACTTTACGTCTTTGCCGGTGAGACGGTGGGTGCCTATCACTATATCCACCTTGCCCTCTTCAATCTCCTGCAATATCTTCTTGGTGGTGGCTCCGCTGCGGGCACGGCTCAGGTACTGAACGTTGCAGGGGAAATCCTTCAAACGCTCTTTGAATGTGAGGTAGTGCTGGTAGGCAAGCACGGTAGTGGGCACAAGCACCGCAACCTGTTTGCCGTCGGTGGCAGCCTTGAAGGCGGCCCTTATTGCAACCTCGGTTTTCCCAAAGCCCACGTCGCCGCATATGAGGCGGTCCATAGGGCGGCTGCGTTCCATATCCTTTTTTACATCGTTGGTAGCCTTCAGCTGGTCGGGGGTGTCCTCGTAGATGAAACTTGCCTCAAGTTCGGTTTGCAGGTAGCTGTCGGGCGAGTAGGCAAAGCCCTGCTCCTTGTAGCGCTGCGAGTAGAGTTTTATGAGGTCGCGCGCTATGTCCTTTATCTTCTTTTTGGTGCGCTCCTTCATTCGCTCCCACGCACCCGTGCCTAACTTGTTCACGGTGGGGGCATCGCCCTCCTTGCCGCGGTATTTCGATATCTTGTGCAGGTTGTGGATAGATACAAAAACCACATCGTCGTTCTTGTATATGAGCTTTATTGCCTCCTGCATACCGTTGTCGGTGGGTATGCGCACAAGGCCGCCGAATTTGCCTATTCCGTGGTCTATGTGCACTATGTAATCGCCTATACCGAACTCCTTTAGCTCTTTTAGGGTGAGTGCCACCTTGCCGCTGCGCGCCCTCTCGCTGCGCAGGCGGAAGTTGTGGAAACGGCCAAACAGCTGGTGGTCGGTAAAAAGGGCTGTGTGCAGTGTGTTGTCGCAAAAACCTTCGTGTATGGTGCGGCCCACGGCTGTAAAGGGTATGTTATCCTCGCGCTCCTCGAATATGGCCTTCAATCTGTCGGCTTGGTGCAGGTCGTCGGTGAGCAGGGTTAGTTTGTATCCCCGCTCTATGTACTCCCCGAAGTTTTTGCTCACAAGGTCGAAATCCTTGTGAAATAGCGGCTGCGGCGATGTGTCGAACTTTACCTTTACACCGGCTGCGGTTGCCGCATTACGCGTTTCCCAATGCTTTACGCTGCGTGCGTAGCTCTCTATCTCCACGGCGCTCATAAGGTCGGGCATTTCGGGCAGCTCGCTCTCCGAAAGCTTGGCCTGCAGGGTGAACCCCTCGGTGCGCAGTTTCTCCACGCAGCCCTTCACATACTCTATATCTTTGGTTATGAGTATGGCATTTTTTGGAAGGAACGATGTTATGGCAACGCTCTCACGCCCTGTTATTTTGGGCACTATGGCGGCCTCGTCGCAACGCTCCTTCGATAGCTGGCTCTCTACCTCAAAGGTTCTTATGCTCTCCACCTCATTCCCGAAAAAGTCTATGCGGAACGGATACTCCGACGAGTATGAGAATATATCTATGATGCTGCCTCGCACGGCAAATTCACCCGGTTCATAAACGTATGTAACCTCCTTGAAACCAAGTGCGGCCAGCTGTTTCTCTATGCTGTCGCGGGCAATGTTGTCGCCCGTTGCTATGTTCACCGTTTTGTCTTGCAGGTCGTTTTGCGATGCCACCTTCTCGGCTATGGCATCGGGGTGGGTTATTATCACAAGCCCCTCTTTGCGTTTGCGGCCTGTGAGGCGGCTCATAACCTCGGTGCGCAGAATCCTGTTGGCATCGTCTTCCTGCCCATATTTTAGCGCTCTGCGGAAAGAAGATGGGAAAAACAGAATATTGTTGTCGCCCGATATCTGCATCATATCGTGGTAGAAATATCCCGCCTCGTCGGCATCGTTCAGCACCACAAGGAAGGTCTGCTCGGGTGCACGCAGTTTCAATCCGCACAAAACCATTGCGGCGGCGCTGCCCACCAAGCCTTCTATATATACTCTCTTTTTGCTGCCCTCTTCGCGCAGTTGCATCAGCGCATCCACTCCAGCGTGCTTGGCATATAGCTGTTGTATCTCCTTTGGCTCCATTGTTTCTTTCCTTTAATATTACTCCACGGCAAAATAGCGAAAACGGCAGTTTTGCCATTTTCGCTCGCACATCGCAAAAGTAACAAATTATTTTAACCTGCCTGTATTAAAAACGTATATCATTACATTTTTTAAGCAAAAGTGTGTACAAATTGCATAAAATCTATGTGTGATAGATTTTTTTTGTATCTTCGCACATTGCGATTGTCGGCAACGGGTGGCATCCCGTCGAAATAAATAATATATAATATGGTAAAAGATAAATATATATACAGCCTGGAGATGGCGGTGCGCGACTATGAACTCGATTTCCAGTGTGTGGTGCACAACTCCAACTACCAGCGTTATCTTGAGCACGCCCGCCACGCCTTTTTGGAGGAACACGGAGGCAGTATGACAGCTATGCACGCTGCCGGTGTCGATCCTATGGTCTCCAAAATAACCATTGAGTACAAATCGCCTCTGCGTGGTGGCGACAAGTTTGTTGTGTGCATAAATATGAAACGTGAGGGCGCCAAGCTCGTCTTTTTGCAGGACATTTACAACCTTGCAGGCGACAAACTTGTTGTAAAGGCGCGTGTGGAGATTGTATGCGTTAAAGACGGCCGTCTTACACGTGGCGAAATGTTCGACGAGGTATTCAAAGATTTTTTTAGCAACCAAGAATAAATATCTTATACTATGGAGCTCCTTTTAACGTTGCTGCTTGTGGGCGTGGCCTATGTTGTATCTGCTATACGCCATATGACTCCCTCCGAAACCGGCGGGAATAAATTGCCGCGCGGTGTTATGGGCGAGGCCTTCCCCACCATAGAACCCGTGGAAGAGGAAGAGCCTTTTGTCGTGGAGCAACCGCGCCCCCGAAAGAGGAAAAACAGTGCGCCGGCTCCACGCCCCGTGCAAAAAGCATCTGTTGCGCCATCTGCCGCAGTAGTGCAATCGCCCGCACCCAAAGAGGCACCCGCGGTCCAAAAGGAGCGTTTTGCCATAAAGACAAAGTCCGATGCCAAGAGGGCTATAATATATTCCGAGATATTCAACAGAAAATATAACTGATATAAAACACAAACACAATGAGTTATCGTATAATGACAGCCCAAGAGGCTGCTTGCTACATAAATGATGGAGATGGAGTGGGTATTAGTGGTTTTACCCTTTCGGGAACCCCCAAAACCGTGTTGCCCGAAGTTGCCAAGCGTGCCGAGGAGGCTCACGCCGCAGGCAAGCCATTTAAAATAGACCTATATTCGGGTGCATCCACGGGCGATGCCATAGATGGTGCGCTCACCCGCGCCAATGCAATACGCTTCCGTGCCCCCTTCCTTTCAAACCCCACAGTGCGCAATGCGGTAAACAACAAGGAACTTACATACACCGACCTTCACCTCTCGCTTATGGCACAGGACCTTCGCTACGGCTATTTGGGCAAGGTGAATGTGGCCATCCTGGAGGCTGTGGATATAACCCCCGATGGCAAAGTGTATCTTACCACCGCAGGAGGTATAGGCCAGACAGTGGCCAACCTTGCCGATAAGATAATAATAGAGCGCAACAGCTACCACCAAACAATAGGTCTGCACGATGTGTATGAACCGCAGGACCCTCCTTATCGTCGCGAGATACCTATATATAGTGCGGGCGACCGCGTGGGTAAGCCCTATGTTCAGGTCGATCCCAAAAAGGTTATCGGCATTGTGGAGGTTAATATGCCCAACGAGGTGGTGCTCTTCAAGGAACTTGACGATGTTACCCGCAAGATAGGCGAGAATGTTGTTAATTTCATTATCAGCGACATAAAGCGCGGTATAATTCCCGCAACGGGTTTGCCTATTCAGAGCGGCATAGGTAACGTGGCCAATGCTGTGCTCAAGGGCCTTGAGAACGCAACGGAGATTCCACCGCTCGACCTCTACTCCGAGGTGTTGCAGGATTCTGTTATCACCCTTATGGAGCTGGGCAAAGTGAAGGTAGGCAGTACCTGCTCGCTCTCGCTCTCTCAGGAGTGTCTTGCACACGTATATGACAACCTCGACTTCTTCCGCGACAAGCTCGTTCTGCGCCCCTCTGAAATATCGAACCATCCCGAAATCATCCGTCGCTTGGGTATCATTGCAATGAACACGGCTATAGAGGTCGATTTGTATGGCTGCGTAAACTCGTCGCATATATGCGGCACCCGCCTTATGAACGGTATTGGCGGTTCGGGCGACTTTGCGCGTAACGCATACGTCTCTATCTTCACCTGTCCATCTACACAAAAGGGCGGTATGATAAGCTCCATTGTGCCTATGGTAACCCACGCCGACCACACCGAGCACGACGTGCGCGTGGTGGCAACAGAGTGGGGTGTGGCCGACCTTCGTGGCAAGGGCCCCGATGAAAGAGCAAAACTGCTCATCGAGAATTGCGCTCACCCCGCTTACAAACAGCTCCTTTGGGATTACCTGAAGATAGCCAAGAAGGGCCACGTGAGCCACAATGTGGCAGCAGCGCTTGGTATGCACGCTACATTTGAGCGTGAGGGTGATATGCGCCTCACCGATTGGAGTAAATTTGCTTAATCCTCACCACCGTGAAGAAAAAACTTGTTACGGAAATGGGGCGCATAGGGCGCGAGGAGTTCCTCTCCTCGCACAAACTGCCCCTTACCGTTGTACTCGATAACATACGAAGCCTGCATAACGTGGGCTCGGTATTTCGCACAAGCGATGCGTTCCGTGTGGAGCGCATCTTGCTTTGCGGCATCACGGCCACCCCGCCATCGGCCGAGATTCATAAAACCGCTCTTGGTGCCGAGGATGTTGTGCCCTGGCAGCACTTTGACGATACAATGGATGCCGTGGCCCTGCTAAAGAGCGAAGGTTATGAGGTCTTTTCGATAGAACAATGTGAGGGGAGCATTGCGCTGCAAAGTTTCTCGGTGCAGGCAGGCAAACGCTATGCCGTTATTATGGGCAACGAGGTCAAGGGTGTGCAGCAGCAGGTGGTAGATGCAAGCGACGGTGCAATAGAAATACCGCAATTCGGAACAAAACACTCCCTTAATGTGTCGGTGACGGCCGGTATGGTCATTTGGGAATTTGCCAAGAAGTTCGGGTGGGTGTAGCAGCCTACAGCTGCCCGTTAATCACAAGCACCACCACGCGTTCAATCATAAAATCCTCCCCCGTGGGGTCGTAGGTCTTTTTCAGGCTTGCACCAAACAGTTTTGCAAACGATTGGTAGAAGACTGCCTTGAATGAACCCATAAAGAGCTTTATCAACTGGTAGGCGCTCTGGTCGCACTCCCTGTCTATGAGCTTTATAAGCAACTTGCCCTGTCTGAAGGTTAGTTTTTTCATCCTGGGCGTGTAGGCCTCCTTAAGCTCTTTCTCTTTTTCGTCAAGGAATCTCTTGCGCGCTTTCTCGTCGGGCAGTGTTTTCAGGTGCTCTTCGGTCTCGTGTATTATGTCGCGTATCTCCGCTGCTAAGGGAATGGTCTTTTTTACATCGCGCACAAGCCTGCCATAGTTCCTGTACTCTCTTTGGCTTTTGAAGATGAGCGGGGCGTATGCATAGTATGTGGGCAGTATTATATGCGGAATCTTTGTGCCGTCGTGGTCGCTCACTCCCACAATGAATTTAACCCCCTCGTCGGTGGTTATCCTGTTCTGCGCCACGGCGGTGTGCAGCGCAAACAGCAATGTTATTATGGTGCAGGCTGTTCTGTTCACTCTGTTTTTGAGATTTATCCCAAAGGTAGTTCAAAAAAATATCATTTATCTTTATTACATATTAAAAAAGAAAAAATAGCTATATTAGCAACGTAATAGTATGGTTTATGAAGAAGATAGCTGTTTTCTGTGCCGCATCGGAGCAGATTGATGCAAAATATGTGGCAGCGGCCCGCGAGGTGGGTGCGTTGCTTGGTTCAATGGGCTGTGCGCTTGTCTATGGCGGTGCGCGTGCCGGTCTTATGGAGGCTACCGCATCTGCCGCCAAGGAGGCAGGTGCGCACATTATCGGTGTGGTGCCTGTGGTGCTCGAGGAGCGCAACCGTGTGAGCGGTTTGATAGACGAAAAGATACGCACCCGCAACCTTAGCGACCGCAAGGATATAATGGTGCAGCAGAGCAATCTGCTTGTGGCCCTCCCGGGTGGCATAGGCACGCTCGACGAGGTGTTTCACACAATGGCGGCTGCCACCATAGGCTACCACAGCAAGCGGGTGGTGCTTTACAATGTCGATGGTTTCTGGAATGGGCTTGTGGCTTTGTTGCAGGATATGGCCGCTACGGCCTTTGTGCGTGGAAATCTCGATGATTTTCTTGTTGTGGCAAACGGAACAGACGAACTTAAAAAACTAATAGAGGAGGCATAGCGCTATGGGAAAGATTGTGGGCATAGGCGAAACGGTTTACGATATACTCTTTAAGAACGGCAGCCCTGTGGGCGGTGTGCCGGGCGGCTCGGTATATAACAGCATAATATCCATTGGGCGTATGGGCCTGCCTGCTTCATTCATCAGCGAGGTGGGTAATGACAAGCTGGGCGAGATAATTGTGGCTCATCTGCGCGACAGCGGTGTGGACACATCGGCGCTCTGTTGCTTTTCCGACGGTAAATCGCCCCTCTCGCTCGCCTTCCTCGACGAACACGGCGATGCCGATTATATCTTCTACAAGGACTATCCCGCCAACCGCCTTGCCGTGGAATTCCCGCAGGTGGGGCGTGGCGATATTGTGCTTTGCGGCTCATATTTTGTGCTCAACCCCGTGTTGCGCAGTAAGGTAAAGCCGTTTTTACGGCAGGCCTATGAGCAGGGCGCAATAATATATTACGACATAAATTTTCGCAAGAACCACGTTGACGAGCGCGAGCAACTGCTCCCCACGATAATAGAAAATATGGAATATGCCACCATTGTGCGTGGTTCGGCCGACGATTTCCGTTATCTGTTTGGCAGCACCGATGGTACCGATATTTATATGTCGCGCATAGCGCCGCACTGCAAGAATTTTATCTTCACAAGCGGCGGTGGCCCCGTGACGCTGTTTACTCCGCAGTTTACAGCGCAATATGCGGTGAAGGAGGTTGAGGTGCGCAGCACGGTGGGCGCGGGCGACAATTTCAATGCCGGTGTGGTATATGGTCTTTGGCGCTCCTCGGTTGTCCGCGACAATGTGGCTGTGTTGCCGCGTGCAACGTGGGATTCCATAATGGAGTACGGCCTTGCTTTCAGTGCTCACGCCTGTACCCTCTACGATAATTACATAGACAAGGCTTGGGCGGCGCAGTTTGGGGCCGGCTCGCAATGATATGGTGTTATCGGTTTTTTGGTGTTGAAAATATAAGATTTCCCATCCCCGAACCGCAAAGCGGTTCGGGGAGGCTGTATTATACAAAATCTTTGAGCTCTTCTTGAAGAATGCGACGGGAGAAAAATATGCGGCTTTTGACCGTGCCAATAGGTAAATCCAGTTTGTCGGCAATTTCGCGATATTTATACCCCTTTATATGCATAACAAATGGTATGCGCATCTCGTTTGATAGTGAATTTATGGCTTTTTCAATTTCTTTCAAGTCGTAATCGTTCTCAACAATATAATCCTCGTTCTCCTTTACTTGGTTTAGATGAAAAAGATTTTCGCTGGTATCAACAAAGGTCTGTTCGCGAAGCACCTTGCGGTAATTATTGATAAAGATGTTGCGCATAATTGTAAACAGCCACCCTTTGAAGTTGGTGTCGGGTTCATACTTGTCTATGTTGACAAGCGCCTTGAGCGATGTCTCTTGAAGCAGGTCGTTGGCTTCCTCCTTGTCGTTGGTGAGTTTGTAAGCAAATCGTTGCAATTCGGATTGAGCCTCTAAAAGCTCCCTTTTGAAATTGACCGTGTCCATATAATTTAATGTTATATAATGCTTGACGTGGTTCTGTTGAGAACCGTAAAACTGTTGCACACTAAACTTCGTATAGAAGCAAAACGTTGTTTACTAAATTTCTTTCCCATTTTTTGTTCATTTTGTTATACATATTAAGAATTTTATTGTAATTTTGTAATAAAATATTGTCCTTTCAGGAGCAAAAAATCTTAAAAGCGGCGCAAATATAAGAACAAAGTGTAAAATGTCAAGATAAATAAGAATAATAAACCTAAAATTCTTGATATTTATAATAATTCTAAATAATATATTATGCAACTAAATGTGCAACAACGACTTGTAGAATTCATAGAGTATAAGAATTTAAGCAAAAATGCTTTTGAATCGATATGTGGTCTGTCTAAAAGGTATGTAAGCAACCTAAAAGGCGTTCCCGGGCAGCGTGTGATTAAGAAAATAAGTCTTAATTTTCCTGAGTTGAGCCTCTCTTGGCTCATCTGTGGCGAGGGCGAGATGATAAAAAGCGTAAAACTCGAGGCGGAAGCGGAGGAGCCTGTTTTTGTTGAGGCTGAAGCTATTGATATTGAGAGTGCGTGTGCGCCCATTTTGCCAACAATCATAGCCAACCGCGCCGATGTAGATATACTCGACTACATTCATAAGAATGCCAATGATGTAGAGCGCTCGCGTTTAATAGTGCTGGATACTCCAATAGATTTGTGGCATATGGTGCGCGACGAGTCGCTTATGCCCGCTTTCCGCATAGGTGATAAGGTGGCTCTGCTTGCCTATCCCAAAGGCGAGGAAAAGATAATACCCGGGAAATTGTATGCAATAGATACTACTTGTAACGGTCTCATTTTGCGAAAACTTTACCCCCAGGAGGGCGGTTATGTGGCACGTTCGTTTAACGAAGATGCCTATCCCGAATTCTTTATAGCCAATTCCGATATAATACGAATATACAGAGTGGTTTTTATGGGGCGCAGCATTGTGTGATGCTTTTGTGCTTGCAGGTACAGCAATTTTCTGCAACCTATTTGCAAAAGAGATATATTATTTTTGCATTGTAGTTTGGAGCAGTACTCCAAATTGCAATGCTTTTTATTTATACAGCAATATAAACGTAGTTATGAAAAACATACTCTTTGCGGCAGCATTGCTTGCCTTGCTTGGCTGTGCGGAACACAGCCACCAACACGAGGCGCACGAGCACGACCACCCCGTGCTGAGCGCTACAAAGTACAGCTCCTCGGTGGAACTGTTTGTGCAGTACGATGAATTAGTGGCAGGCCACAACGCTTCGGCGGTGGCATACGTTACCGAGTTGCCCTCGTTCAAGCCCTTCGATGGCGGCGCCATAGGTGTTGCGCTTAAGGCTGGTGGCAATAATATAACAATGAACGTGGAGCCGCAAAGCAAAGGTGTTTACAGTTTCACGCTATCGCCCACCGAGGCCGCTGTGGGCAATCTTGTATTCACAATAGGCGGGCAGGAGTATCCTGTTCACGTTCACGTGGATTGCGGGCATAACCACGAGCACAATGAGCACGTTCACAACCACGGCGATGCCCACGCGCACGCTGCTCACGAGGAACATTCCTATGAGGGGCACTCGCATAGCGAGCATAACCATAGCCACGAAGCCGTGCCCCATTCTCACGAAAACAACATATCCTTCAGCAAGGAGCAGAGTTGGAAAATAGATTTTGCAACAGCCCCGGCAACCACAAGTACATTTGCGGGTGCTGTTAAGGTGGCAGCGCAGGTAACCGCCACCCCCGATAATTTCACCACCCTTGTGGCATCGGCAAGCGGCAAAGTGCAGTTTGCCGGAAACGTGGTTGCAGGCAAGGCTGTGCGTGCGGGTGAGCAGCTGTTTGTGTTGCAAGGTGGCGATGTTACCGACAACGACGCCTCAGTTAAGTTTGCTGCTGCCGAGAGCAATTACTCTGTGGCAAAGAACGACTTTGAGCGTATGTCGGCTCTTTACAAAGAAAATATAGTTTCTCGCCGCGACTACGAGGCTGCCGAGGCTGCATACAAGCAGGCGACTGCCGTCTATGAGAGTATGAAACGCAGCTACTCGGCTGGCGAGGTGTCGATAAAATCCTCTATTGCCGGTTATGTGGCATCACTGCTTGTGGCCAATGGCGACTATGTGCAGGCGGGTACTCCGCTTGCGGTGATACAGCGCGACGGCGATATGAATATCTCGGCCGAGCTGCCTGTACGCTATGCCTCTATGCTCAAGAATGTTACAACCATAAATGTGGAGCTGCCCTGTGGTAAGGTGTATGCAATGAATGAAATTGGTGCCCGCCTCACGGCTGTGGGCTCGTCGGTTAACAGCTGTGCAATGGTGCCTGTTACCGTTACCGCGCGCCACACCGGTGATGTACTTGCAGGCAGCATTGTAACCCTGCACTTGGCTGCCGAGGGCGGTGCCGCCCACGTTGTTGTGCCCCGCACGGCATTGGTCGAGGAGATGGGCAATTTCTTTGTCTTTGTGCAACACACTCCCATATCTTTTGAAAAGCGCGAGGTGCAAGTGGGTGCCACCGATGGTGTGCAGGTGCAGCTGCTCAAGGGTGTAAAGGCCGGCGAGCGTGTGGTTACAAAGGGTGGTGTGTCTCTTAAACTGTCGCAGGGTGCTGCCGCGCTCGACCCCCACGCAGGGCACGTTCATTAAAAACAGAGGGTATTATGCTTAACAGAATAATAAAATTTTCGCTTAACAACAAACTGCCGCTGCTGTTGGCTGTGGTGCTCACGGTTATTGGCGGCATATATGCGGCACGAAACATAGAGGTCGATGTATTCCCCGACCTCACTATGCCCACCGTGGTTATCCTCACCGATGCCGCCGATATGGCACCCGAGGAGATTGAGCGTCTTGTAACCTTCCCCATTGAAACGGCAGTGAACGGCGCCACCAATGTGCGCCGTGTGCGCTCATCATCTTCGCAGGGCTTCTCCTTTGTGTGGGTGGAATTCGATTGGGGTATGGATATATACAAGGCTCGTCAAATAATCAGCGAGAAGATGAGCCTCTTGTCGGGGCAGCTGCCCGACGGTATTGTGCCGGTGCTTGCACCGCAGTCGAGCGTTATGGGCGAGATTATGTTCATAGGTATGCGTGCCCGCACCACCTCTATGATGGAGCTGCGCACCCTTGCCGAGTGGGTTGTGAAGCCTGCAATCCTTGCCACGGGCGGCGTGTCGCAGGTGACAATCATAGGCGGCGATTACAAGCAGTATCAGGTGCTTGCCTGCCCCGTGAAGATGGATATGTATGGCGTTACAATGCCCGAGCTCGAGGCTGCCGTGGCGGCTATGAGCGTGAACACCAGTGCCGGTGTGGTGCGCGACTTTGGCAACGAATACAACCTGCGCAGTATGGGGCGCACCAACGATGTGAACGAGCTTGGCAACACCCTTGTGAAGATGAACGGCGATGCTCCCGTGCGTGTGGCCGATGTGGCCGATGTGGTGGTGGCTCCCGCAGTGAAGCAGGGCTATGCAGCGCAGAATGGCGAACCATCTATAATTCTTTCAATATCCAAGCAACCCGGTATAAACACGCTTAGCGTAACACAGAACATTGAGCGTAACCTCGAAAGCATTGCAAAATCGCTGCCGGCCGATGTGTCGCTCGATACCAAAATCTTCCGCCAGGCCGACTATATACAGGCATCGGTGAATAATGTGGGGCAATCGCTCATCGAGGGTGCCATTTGCGTTATATTGGTGCTTTTCCTCTTCCTCACAAGTATGCGCACCACGGTGATTTCTATTTTGGCAATTCCATTGTCGCTGCTTGGTACGGTTATTGTGTTATACCTTGTGGGTATGGATATAAACACTATGACACTGGGCGGTATGTGCATTGCCATAGGCTCGTTGGTCGATGATGCCATAATCGATGTGGAGAATGTGTATAAACGCCTGCGTCAGAACCGCTTGTTACCCGATGGTGAACGCCGTTCAGCCTTCACGGTGGTCTATGAGGCTTCGTCTGAAATACGTGCCTCCATAATACACGCCACCCTTATAATAATAGTTACATTTATGCCGCTCTTCTTCCTGAGCGGCCTCGAGGGGCGTATGCTCAAACCGCTTGGCATCGCCTATATCGTGGCGCTGCTTATGTCGCTATTGGTGGCAATGACCGTTACCCCCTTGCTGTGCAAAATAATGCTTTCGGGCGACGCCTATCTGTGCAAGGCCGAAAAGAAAAACTGGGTTGACAGGTGGTTGCTTACAAGTTATTCGCAGTCGCTTGGCAAGGCCATTGCCAATTCCAAAAAGATTATAGTGTCGTTGGTTCTCCTGTTTGTGCTGTGCCTGCTGCTGTTTGCGGGTATGGGCCGCAGCTTCTTGCCCGAGTTCAATGAAAAGGCACTTACCATTGCGGCCGTGTCGCGCCCGGGTGTGTCGCTCGAGGAGTCCAACCGCATAGGTGCGCTCATAGAAAAGGAGCTGTTGCAGATACCCGAGGTTACAAGCACTGCCCGCCGCACAGGTCGTGGCGAGCTCGACGAGCACTCGCAAACCTCCAATGGTGCCGAGATTGATGTGAATTTTGAGCTTGGCGAGCGTGGTAAGGCCGAATTCTTGCACGATGTGCGCAGCCGCTTAGCCACAATCCCCGGGGTGGTTACATCGGTGGGGCAGCCTTTGGAGCACCGCATAGACCATATGGTGTCGGGCACACAGGCCGACTTGGCAATAAAAATCTTCGGCCCCGACCTGAGTACTCTTTTCCGCACCGGCACCGAGATAAAATCGCTGCTTGCAGCCTTCCCGCAGGTGGTGGATATAAATGTGGAGCAGCAGGTTGAAACACCGCAGTTGCAGGTGCGCGCCCGCCGCGACAGGCTCGCCTATTATGGCGTTACTATGGAGCAGTTCAACAGCTTTGTGCAGGCTGCTTTCCCGGGTAAAAAGCTGGGTACGGTGTACGAGGGCGAGCGCTCTTTCGACCTCATAATACGTCTTAACAAGGATTACACCGAGAGTATCGACGGTGTAAAGAATGCGCTTATAGATACCCCGCAGGGCAAGGTGGCGCTTACCGAGGTAGCCGATGTGGTGTCGGTGGGTGGCCCGGGCAGCATAAGCCGCGAGAATGTGCAGCGCAAGGTGGTGGTGTCGGCCAACATCACGGGTGGCGACGTTGCAGGCACCGTGGAGCGCATAGAAAAATATCTTGAAAAGGAGTTGCCGCTCGACGAGGGCTATCGCTTGGAGTATGGCGGGCAGTTCGAGAGTGCCGCATCTGCTTCGCGCACGCTGTGGCTCACAACGGCCGTTGCCGTGCTTGTGGTATTTGTGCTGCTCTATGGCGAGTTCAAGAATACCACTTTGTCGCTCACGGTGCTCATAAATCTGCCGCTTGCCCTCATTGGCGGTATCATAGCCACATATATATCTTCGGGGGTTATGAGTATCCCCGCAATAATAGGCCTCATCACACTGTTTGGTATAGCCACGCGCAACGGCATTCTGCTTGTGTCGCGTTACCAGCATCTGCGTGCTGCGGGTATGGAGCTCGATGAGGCTGTGCTTGCAGGCTCGGCCGACCGCCTCACGCCTATTCTTATGACCGCCTTTACATCGGCACTTGCACTTATTCCTATGATTCTTGCAGGTGACAAGAGCGGCAACGAGATTCAGAGCCCTATGGCCGTGGTGGTGCTTGGCGGCCTTTTGTCATCGACCTTCCTCAATGTGTATGTGATACCCATTGTCTATCGTTGGGTGGTGCGCAAGGGCTGGGCGTAGTCTCCTCTAAAATTGCAGAATAAAGATTGTGTTTCCTGCGCGGGTTGAGAGAACTTTCAAATCTCCACCGTGCAGGAACATTATTTGTCGCGAGAGCGGTAGCCCTATGCCTGTGCCACCGTTCTTGGTGGAGTAGAAGGGCTCGAATATATGTTCTATGTGCTCATCGGCTATTCCGGGGCCGTTGTCCCTGACGGTAATGTACTTCTTCCCCTCCGACGACGATGCAAGCACCTCTATTTTGCCATTCTGCTGCCCATCGAGCGCGTGGAAACTATTGCGCAACAGGTTCACAAGTACCAATATAAGCTGGTTTGCATCGGCCTTTATCACAAGTTCTTGCGGTGCCGTGAATTGCAGGCTGCACCTCCCCTTTTCGTCGCGTAGCAGGTGAGCGAGTCTTTTGAACAGTGCGCTTGCGTTTACATCAGCGATTTTGGGCGCAGGTATATTGGAGAGGCGGTGAAATGCGTTCACAAAATCGTTTACAGCCACTGCCTGGCTGTGGATTATCTGCATATTTTCGGCTATGTTTTCTTCCACGGTGCCGTTGTGGGCCGATAGTGATATTATTGGTGCGAGCGAGTTACGCAGTTCGTGCGACATCACCCGCATTATACGCTCGTTGTAGGCACGTGTTCTTTCGAGTGCCTCGCGTTCGCGGCTGCTCTTTTGCAGTGCGTCGTTCATCTTCTCGCCCAATGCTCCTAACAGCAGGTCGTTGTTCCCGATAAAATAGCTGTTATGCTCTTTGGCCGATATGCAATCCGCAAAGCGGTGCGCTATTTTTATGGGATGACGTATTAGTTTTACAATGAGCAGCAGGGCGGCGGCAATGGCAATATATGCAATTATGGAGAGGCGGTAGTCGCTGTTGTTTATGTAAAAGGCAGTTGCCGCTCCACTGCCGGCAAGCAACAGCAGAATGGCGGCTACCCACATCTTTGTATAGTGCTTGTTAATATAGTTCATAGCGTTTCATCTTGTTGTAGAGGGTTTGCCGGCTTATTCCGAGCATTTGCGCTGCCATTACAAGGTTGTGCCCCGTGGCTTTGAGTGTGGAGCGGATAAGCCTCTTCTCGGTCTCCTCTATTGTTATTGTGTGCGGTGTGTGTGGTTTGCCTCTTGTTATGTCAAGGGCCTCCCAAGTGTCGTTGTCGCACCATAGAATGGTACGTTCTATGGTATCTTCCAACAGGCTTATATCGCCCTCGGCAGCTATTGCCATAAGCTCGTTCATTGCACCCTCGCTTATTACAGGCACGGGCTTTGCGTATGTGGTGGCATTACGTTGCACAAGTGAATGTATGAGCGGCCCTGCAATGTACCGCTCTTCGTTGGTGTTGCTTGCGGGGTTCATCGCCTGTCGGCGTTTGGCTATGGCATCGCTCATTATCTCCACAAGCCGTCTGTTGTCCCACGGTTTCTGAACAAAATCGTCGGCACCCTCTTTGAGGGCCTGCACTGCGAGCTCTATCTCGCCAAATGCGGTTATGAGCACCACCGATGGCGGGTTGCTCAATGTGCTCTCCTTTTTAATGCGTTTGAGCCAGAAGAGCCCATCGCTGCCGTTGAGCTTTCCACTGCCGAAATTCATATCTAATAGCACGGCATCTATATCTTCCTTTGCCACAAGCGCAGGGAGCAGGTTGGGGTTGGCAATGGCAACTACCACTTTTATCTCCTTGCTCAAAACGGCGTGCAGTGCTTGCAGTACTGCCTTGTTGTCATCTACTATTATTATCTTGGCATCTATCATAGCATTGCAAATATAACCTATTTCTTTTACAATGTGGTTTTTTATAGCTGTTCGCAATCTATTTTGTCAAAAAAGTGGACAATTTTGGTACTGCGCAATCTGTTTTCTCAAAAAGACGTTGCAGCGGTTTGTTCCACCGCATACTTTTGTCGGCAAACAACAGAGGTATGAATACAAATTCTTCGGTCTATACAAGGTTATTGCTTGCAACAATGATGTTTGTTTTGTCGTCGGCACCGCTTATGGCACAGGATAGCCTGCCGGCGCGTGCTTATACACTGCGTGAGGTTGTGGATATGGCCCGCCACCGGTCACCCGATGCGGTGTCGGCTCGCCACGCATATAATTCGGCTCTGTGGAACTATCGCTCTTATCGTGCCGACTATCTGCCTCACGTAACGCTTACATCGTCGCCCTATTTCAACAAAACCACCGATTATGTAACCCTCCCCGATGGCAGCGAGAGTTATGCCAAATACAACAACCTTAAAACCGACCTCACCCTTAACATAAAACAGAACCTGCACCTCACGGGCGGTTCATTCACGTTGAGCGGCTTTGTGCGCCGCCTCGACCTCTTGGGCCGCCACTCCACCACTTACAATGTGCAGCCGCTTATGCTCACCTATCAACAGAGCCTTTTTGGCTACAACTCGCTTAAGTGGAGCCGCCGCACCGAGCCTGTGCGCTACCGTGTGGCACGCAAGAACTATTCCGAGGCAATGGAACTTGTATCGGCTCAGGCATCCTCCTATTTCTTCTCGCTTGCCGCCGCACAAACCAATTTGAGCATAGCCGAGGGTAATTTTGCCGAGGCCGACACGCTCTACAATTTTGCTCTTGCACGCTATAATATAGGTACAATCACCGAGAACGAGATTCTGCAGTTGGAAGTAAACCGCTTGTCGGCCGAAACGGAACTGCTTAACGCCCGTATATCCTTAGACGAGGCGACAGACAGGCTGCGCAGCTACCTTAACATAACCGAGGATATGCGTATAATGGTGAATGTCGATGAGGATATTCCGCAAATAAATGTGGAGGTGGGCGATGCTATGGCGCTTGCAAGGGAGAACAATCCCGAATTGGAATCGCTCCTTTTGCAACGTTTGGAGGGGGAGAGCAACCTTGCAAGAGCCCGCGCCGACAGGGGGCTGAAGGCCGATGTATATCTGCGTGTGGGCCTTTCGCAAACGGGTGAGGAGTTCCGCACAAGTTTTCATAATCTGCTCGACGAGCAGTATGTGAGCCTCTCGCTCTCGCTGCCCATCTTCGATTGGGGCAAGGGGCGTGGGCAGGTTGAGCGTGCCCGCTCCAATCTTAAACTTGTGGAGACAAACATAAACCGTAGCGAGATAGAGTTTGAACAACGCGTGTCGAAAGTGGTGAAGCAGTTCAATCTGCAATGGCGCAGGGTTGATATAGCCCGCCGCACAAAGGCCACTGCCGCACATCGCTACGAGGTTGCCCGCAAACTATATATTATGGGGCGCTCTACCGTGCTGCACTTGAACGATGCAATGAACGAGAAGGATACCGCCTTCCGTGCCTACGTGGCATCGCTCGCCACCTATTGGGACCTCTATTATACATTGCGCAGCCTCACCCGCTACGACTTTGAGCGCAACCGTCTTATTGAAGAACTTGTAATGGATTAAATTATGGATATACAATTAAAAGAAAAGGCGTGGTATGTGAAATATCGTTTTCACATAGCCGGTGCAGTGGCGCTGTTCCTGCTTTTGGCCTATATGCTGGTTATAGCCCTCTCCCCAAGCAGGCAGCGTGTGTCGGCAACCTCGGTGCGGGTTGCCGAGGTACAGGAGGGCGACTTCGTAGAGTATGTGAACAGCGACGGTGTGCTGTACCCCATTCGAACACACAGAATAAATGCAAAAGAGGGTGGTATGGTGCAGCGTGTGGTGGCCGATAATGGAGCGATGGTGCGCAAGGGCGATACCATACTCCTGCTTGCCAACCCCGAGCTCGAGCGCAATATCGACGATATGCGCGACACCTACCACAAGAGCGTAAACAATTACAAGGAGCGCATAATTGAGATGGAGCAGAAATCGCTCACTCTGCAGCAACAGACTTTGCAGACGGCATATGAGCTGCGCCGCCTCGAAAAGCAGTACAACCTCGATTGCGAGGAGTTCCGTATGGGCATTAAAAGCAAGGCCGAGCTCGAGGTTTCGCAAGACGAATACAACTACCGCAAAACGGCAGCCGAGTTGCAGATGAAGAGCCTTGTGCAGGATTCTGCAATGAATGTGATACGCCGCGAGATGCTCGATGCCGACCTTGCGACAGAGCAAAAGAAGCTGTGGCGCAGCAGCGAAAGACTGCGTGATTTGATTATTTTTGCAACGGCCGATGGGCAGTTGAGCAACCTGTCGGTGACGTCGGGCAAACAGGTGGGTGCAGGCGAGGAGCTATGCGAAATAAAGGTGCTCGACAGCTACAAACTGCAGCTGAACGTGAGTGAATATTATATAGACCGCATAACAACAGGGCAGGCGGCCACAGTCAATTATGGCGGCAGCACATACAACCTCTTTGTGAGCCGTGTGATACCCGAGGTGAATAACGGCACGTTTACGGTGGAGATGCTCTTTGCCGATTCCGTGCCCCAGAATGCCCGTGTTGGCAAAAGCTACCTCACAAAGATAGAGCTTGGCTCGGCCACCACGGCTCTGTTGCTGCCAAAAGGCGATTTTTATGTGAAAACAGCCGGCAAGTGGATATACAAACTGTGCGACGATGGCAGGCGTGCCGTGCAAGTGCCATTGGAACTGGGGCTGCAAAACCCAATGTACTACGAGGTGAGGAGCGGCCTTTCGGCAGGCGACAAGGTGATAGTGGCAGGCTACGATATAATTGGTGATGCCGAGGAGATAATAATAGAAAATGACTAAAATAATATAGAGGCTTAATTGTTGTTACCAAATCTTATCATTGCTGTCATATCTAACGAAAGTGAGATATCTAAATGATTTTTTGGTGGATAGTATAAATATAAATTGACAAAAACGAAGTAATATGAACTTGAAAACAGAAAATTTAAGAAAAGTCTTTAGAACAGACTTGATGGAGACGATAGCTCTCGACGGCGTTTCAATAGATGTTAAAGAGGGCGAGTTTGTAGCCGTTATGGGCCCCTCGGGCTGTGGAAAATCCACCTTGCTAAATATCTTGGGCCTGCTCGACACTCCTACCGAAGGTACCTACTATTTAGGTGAAAAAGAGGTTGCTGCCCTGCGCGAAAAGGAGCGTAGCGCATACCGCCGTGGCAAGATAGGTTTCATTTTCCAGAGCTTCAACCTCATCGAGGAACTCACGGTAGAGGAGAACGTGGCTCTGCCACTCACATATTTGGGAGTGAAGGGCAAGGAGCGCCGCAAGCGTGTGAGTGAGGTGGTGGAGCGTATGGGCATTTCGCACCGCTTGCACCACTATCCCGCGCAACTGTCGGGTGGCCAGCAGCAGCGTGCTGCCATTGCACGTGCATTGGTTTACAGGCCCGGGCTTATATTGGCCGATGAACCCACGGGTAACCTCGATTCAAAAAACGGTATCGAGGTGATGGAGCTGTTGCGCGAGCTCAACAAGGCGGGCACCACCATTGTAATGGTTACCCACTCGCTGCGCGATGCCTCGTATGCCGGCCGCATAATAAACCTATTCGATGGCAAGGTGGTGGATTCGTTAGATGAAAAATTATAAGTGAGATATAATGAGTGTCATACCGAACGAAGTGAAGTATCTCAATAACGTAATTATAGTACTTGATTATGATAAAGAATTTTATATCCAATCTTAAACGCTACAAGGTATCCTCGCTGCTGAATATCTTGGGGATGAGCGTGGCGTTTGCATCGGCATACGTGCTGTTTCTGTGGGGGGTAAATGAACTTACGTATAACAGCACCCTGCGCGATGCCGACAGTACCTTCCGCTTGCAGTTTGGCAAATATCCCACCGCGGGGCCTGAGACTCCTTTTGAGAGAACTGCGTTTGTTACGGCTAACTTGGCACACCGCTTTGCCTCTGCCAATGAGGATATTCTTGAGGGCTTTGGCAAAATGGAAAGGTATATCGGAACCAGCCCGCTGCCCATAAGGGTGCCCGTGGGGGAGCGCGAGGATACTATAACAATACAGGAGAACTGGGGGTATGCCGCTATGCCCAAGGTTATGGGTTTCAATATTATAGATGGCAATGTAGATGACCTTGAAATACACAATAACATAATATTGTGCGAGTCCTTTGCACGTGCCCACGGCTTTTGGGTGGGCGATGTCATTTACGATGTCTATCAGCGCCGCTCGCTCACCGTTTGCGCCATTTTCGAGGATTTTCCCGACAACTGCTGGTTCACAGGCTTGCAGTCCTATATAGCCGACCCTCCTACACAGAAACTCATAAACGACAATGTAAACGGCAATTACAACTATTTCTACAGGCTTAAAGACAAGAAACTGAAGGAGGCCTTCATAGAGAACTGCTACAACAGCCTTATGCAGCAGGAGGGTATGGAAATTTCGCTCGACTCCCTTAAAAAAGAGGTGCCAATAGAATTGTGCCCGCTAAGTGAGGCAGCCTTCGATACCGATACAAACTCTTTGGGCCTTGTTATAGACAAGAATTTGTCATATACCCAACTTATTATAGTTGCGGCAATACTGCTCATTGCTTTTGTGAACTATTTCAATTTTTTTATGGCTATGTTGCCCGGGCGCGTGAGGCGTATGAATGTGGAAAAGGTGTTCGGGGCACCATTGTGGTTGTTGCGTTTGAGATTGCTGTTCGAGTCGTTGGGTATTGTTACCATTGCCTTGCTGCTTGCTGCATTGATAATAGTGTTTGTGGCTCCCGAAATAAATTATGGCGAAATTATGCGCAGGCCCATATATTTGAGCGAAAACCTTCCTGCCGTGCTTAAATTTGTGATATTGGCTCTGTTGATGGCTGTTATTACAAGCATATATCCCATATACTACCTAACATCGGTGTCGGCAGCCTTTGCGGTTAAAAAGTCGTTCGGTAACACGGTGGCAGGCCGTCGCCTGCGCTATGCGCTGCTATCTGTGCAGTTCTTTATCACATTGGTGCTTATAATAGTTACTATGTTCATTAAGCATCAGACCAATTATATGGTTAATTACGATATGGGCTTCGACAAGGAGAATGTGCACGTGGTTTATGTCAGTACCAAGCACCTTGAGTTCGAAAGTATTCTTAAACAGTCGTTATTAGTGGAAGATGTTGCTTTTGCCTATGACGGATATATGATTCGCGATTACCGTATGGGGTGGGGCCGTCACGTCAAGGGGCGTGGCGAAGGTGAGAGTATATCGTTTCAGGTGATGCCGGTTTCATACTCGTTTTTAAGAATGCTTGGAATTGAAATTGTGGAGGGGCGCGATTTTGTTTTGGAAGACGAATACGGCGGTGGCGCATATATCTTTAATGAAAAGGCGCGCGATGCCTATAACCTTAAGGTGGGTGATGTTGTAGGTGCTTGGAATGGCTATGCTCCCATTGTGGGCTTTTGCAAGGACTTTAACTTCAGGCCCTTGAGCTTTAATACCGTTCCGTTTGCATTTATAGTGATGGGCACCAAGCAACCGGCATCTTATTGCCCGTATATAAAGGCTGCTCCGGGTGTTCCTGTCGAAGAGTTCTATGCGTATGTAAGAGAGTGCTTTGCGCAATTGACAGGGAAGAGTGTGGAAGATGAAGCAATCAAGAGGCTCGAATTTGAGGCATTATCACATCAGATAGCCTCTGCTTATCAGAGTGAGGAGGGCTTTGCCTTTGTCGTGGGCATCTTCTCGTTGATATCCATTGTTTTGTCATTGATGGGTGTGTTCGGGTTGGTGTTCTTTGAAACGCAGTACCGCCGCCGCGAGATTGCCTTGCGCAAGGTGCACGGTGCATCGGTAAATGATATTCTGCTTATGTTTGTATGGCAATATGTGAAGATTGTACTTGCAAGTTTTGCAGTGGCGTTGCCGGTGGGGTACATAATAGTTTCGGGCTGGTTGCAAGGGTTTGCCTACCCGGTTCCCATAACGCCGTGGATATTTGTTTTTGCACTGATGGCGGTAGCGGCAGTAACCTCGGTTATCGTGTTGGTTCGTGCCTATGGTGTAGCAAATGATAACCCCATAAATTCGCTGTATGCGGAATGAAGATGACTAAAAAGTGTATTTTTGCGTTACGCTTGCCTTCAAAATCCTCATTTACGCTTAGTAAACTGCGGTTTTTCAGGCTGCGCAAGCCTTAAACTACATCTTTTTATTCATCTCCCTGCAAAATGAGGCTGCTAAAAAGTATTTTTTAGCAGCCTCACCTTTGTTTGACTACTTGTTGTATATATGCACATTCCTTTCTTTATCCAATATAAATTGTTGTTCTATAGAGAATAGGTGTTGTTTCTCAAAATCTATAGTTGCAAAATCTGCATCACTCCTTTTAATTACAGCATAGGCTTTTATTTTTTGCGCAGATTGAGGGCGAAGGAACTCTCTCGTTATTTCAGGTAGTATATTTTTCTCTTGCTATGTTCGTTAATGTAGTTCAATGGCCCCACTCCTTTTGTTGTACGCTCTATCCAGTTACCTTTGTTGTCGTACCTGTATTCATATTTTATGGAATCCCACTCGGAATTGTCACGAGGGTAATTTACATATTGCTCAATTATATTTCCCTGTTTGTCTTTTTTGTTTTTGGTTATTTTATAGATGTCACCGGTTACTGCCAAAAAGCACTCTTCTATCTCCGTGCCATCATTATTGTAGGTGTAACGATATTTATATGGTGGAATACCATCGCAATGATATTCAAATGCTCCATCGTGACGGTTCTTGTTGTCGTATGAACGTTGCATCATATACAGCATTGTCATCTTGGTAGAGTCGGGGAATATGTAACCATATTCGCGGTAAAGAGTGATGTTTTTTCTATCGTCAAATTCAACAATCTCATACGATTTTTCCACACCATCTCTGTTATGATTGTGCTGCTCTATCCTGTTATTGCCGTTATAATGATATTTGCAAAAGCCCTCTTCGCCCGCCTTTGAGTAAGATACTACTTTGTCTATATCTCCGTTTTTTGAATATATGAAAGCCAAGGAGTCGCAGCCTTCCTTTTCGTTGTAAACGACGGCTGACACCTTTCCTCTTAAAAATTCGGTACCGTATAATGTTGCATCCTCATTTACCAATGCTTGCCCTGTTTCTGATTTGCTGTTATAGTTGCAAGAGAGCATAATCAGGACAATGGCAACAGATAATATGGTTTTGAAAGAAAAATAAGTCATAATATTTATATGCCTGCAGCTATTTCATCTACTCCCCACCGTAATGTATGTAACCGTTGAAATTCTTTTTGTAATTGTTGTAACCAGATTTACGCTGATATTCTTCATTCTTGTATGGTAGCAGTGTGGCAAAAAACAGTCGTTTCATAATTACCATAAATGCTAAATTCCACAAAGAAAATGTTTCTTGCAAACTGGCTATTCCCTTTGGTCGGCCCCCCACATAAGTTTCTCGCGCAGGTTGAGGATGAACGAATGTTCGCGGCGGCGCACAATGAGTTGTTTGTAGTCGGCTTTTTTCACCGTGATAATGGTGCCCTCGTCGCAACTTTCGTTTCGCCCGTCAATGGCTATCAGGTAGTTGTGGCTGCGGCTGTTTACTTTTATCTCTATGGTGGTGCTGTCGCTCAGCACAATGGGGCGTGCGCTGAGGCTGTGTGGCGCAATGGGGGTGAGCACTATCACGTTGGCATCGGGGGCTATTATGGGGCCGCCCACGCTCAAAGAGTAGCCTGTGGAGCCCGAGGGGGCTGCCACTATAAGACCATCGGCTTGGTAGGTTATCTTCTCCTTGCCATTGAGGGTGGCTTCCAGTGTCATCATCGATGACGATGCGTGTTTCATTACCGCAATCTCGTTGAGCGCCACGGGGTAGCTCGCTATTGTGCCGTTTTCGGCAGTAGCCTCTATGAGGCTGCGTTCCTCTATGTAATATTCGCCTTCGTGTATGCGTTCAAAAATGTGCTCTATGTCGTTGTTGGCGGTGGAGGTGAGGAATCCCAGCCGCCCTGCGTTTATGCCCAAAATGGGTATGGGTTTGCGCCCCACACGGCTTGCCGTGCGCAGCAGGGTGCCATCGCCGCCAAAGCTTATGGCAATGTCGGCCGCAAAGTCGTCGCCCTCAATTATTTCGGCTCCTTCTATGGGCAGGTGGCGGTTCTCGCATAGGAACTCATAAAACGGGCGGTCTATCGCATAACTGTCGCCCCATTTCTTTATGGTACCGAACAATTCGTCTATGCTTTCCGACTTTTTTGTCTGGTGTATGTTTCCGAATATCGCAAATTTCATAAGCCATTCTCTCTTTGTGTGCAAATTTAAGATAAATTATTATCTAAATATTATTATTTGTAGTAATTTTGCTTTCAAAATTGAATTATTGGTATAATTTTACCCGTATTACGTTTATTCGCAACTGAGATTATATGAAAACAAAACTAAGTGTAAACATAAACAAAATTGCCACCTTGAGAAACGCACGTGGTGGTAATAACCCCGATGTGTTGAAGGTGGCAAAGGATTGTGAACTGTTTGGTGCCGATGGTATAACCGTGCATCCCCGTCCCGACGAGCGCCACATACGCCGTGCCGATGTGCCGGCCTTGCAAGCTATATTGCGCACCGAGTTCAATATTGAGGGCTGCCCCACCAAGGAGTTTATGGACCTTGTTCTGCGTGTGCGCCCCTCGCAAGTAACCCTTGTGCCCGACAAACCCGAACAGCTTACATCGAACAGTGGCTGGGACACGGAGAAGGAGCAGGATTTCTTGCGCGATGTGCTGAACGACCTGCGTGCGGCAGGTATCCGCAGCAGCATCTTCATAGATGCATCCCCCCGAATGGCTGAGTTCGCGGCCAAGGCGGGTGCCGACCGCGTGGAACTGTACACCGAGCCCTATGCTCTCAATTATGCCCGCAATCGCGAGGCTGCCATAGAACCCTTCTTGCAAACGGCTATTCGCGTAAAGCAGTTGGGTATAGGTCTTAACGCAGGCCACGACCTCAGCCTCGAAAATCTGAAATACTTTACCGACGTCATCACCTGGGTTGACGAGGTGTCGATAGGTCACGCGCTTGTGTGCGATGCCCTTTATCTTGGCCTGGAGAATACCATAAAGGCCTATCAGGAGTGTCTAATAAAAAAATAACAATATACTATGAATCTACTTACAGCGATAACCGATGCAACAGCCGTGGCACAAGACTCTTTGATGGTGCTCACCGAGCCTGTTGCCGAAACTATGAACGTGTGGAGCCTTGCCGTAAAGGGTGGTTGGATAATGGTGGTGCTTGCCATTTTGTCTGTCATCGGCATCTATATTTTTGTTGAGCGTTATGCCACACTGCGCAAGGCTATGACAAAGAACCCCTATCTGCTCGACCGCCTGCACGACAATATTAAGGAGAACGATATAAAATCGGCTATGAACTACTGCCGCAACCAGAACACTCCCGTGTCGCGCGTGCTGGAAAAGGGATTGAAGGCCTACAACCTATCCACCGAGTATATGCGCCAGGCTATGGATAACAACGCGGGCCTCGAAATAGCTACCCTTGAGAAGGGGCTTCCCGTGCTCTCAACCATTGCTGCCGTGGCTCCTATGATTGGTTTCTTGGGTACCGTTACAGGTATGGTGCAGGCCTTTTGGGAGATGTCCAATGCGGGTAATAATATCGACGTGTCGCTGCTGTCGGGCGGTATATATGAGGCAATGATTACCACGGTGGGTGGTCTTTTGGTGGGTATCGTAGCCATTTTTGCATACAACTACCTTGTGGCTCGCGTGGATAGAGTGCAGAACGACATAGAGGGCGAGATTATTGCCTTTATGGAGATTGCAGCCGAGCTTAAAGAGAAAAAACAGTAACAGCCCTTTATTTTGCGTAACGATGATTAAAAGAAAGACAAAGACAATAGATATGTTCTCAATGTCGTCGATGACCGACATTATATTTCTGTTGCTCATCTTCTTTATGATAACCTCCACAATGGTTACCCCCAACGCCATAAAGGTGTTGCTGCCACAGGGTAGCCAGCAGACGGCGGCCAAGCCTCTTGCCCGTATAATAATAGACAAGGAGCTGAACTATTATTCGGCATTTGGCAACGAGGACGAGATGCCTATTTCGCCCGATAACATCACCGCTTTTCTGCTCGATTGTGCAGCCAAGCAGCCCGAAATGTATGTTGCGTTGTATGCCGACGAGAGCATTCCCTACCGCGAGATTGTGAAGGTGCTTAACATAGCAAACGAGAATAGTTTTAAGATGGTGCTTGCAACCCGTCGTCCCGACAGAAAGTAATGAAAGATTTAACAAAGGAACAAATATACGGTATTGTGGCAACCATTGTTGCCCACCTGCTGCTATTCCTGCTTCTGTGGTTCTTAGTGATAACAAAACCGCTGCCGCAGGACGAAGCCGGCGTGCCGGTAATCCTGGGTAACACGCAGCTTGCCGCGGGCGACGCCTATCAATACACCGAGGTGAATGTGGCGCCTGTTCCATCGCCTGTCACAACAACCGTTCCACCCCCTGCGACATCGCCCTCCGAGCCGCTTATAACACAGGCCGATGAGCCCACTGTGGCACTGCCGAGCAGCGATAAAAAGAAGGAGAAGAAAAAGGTGGAAACGCCCAAAAAGAGTGCCGAGCAGTTAGAAGCAGAGCGCAGGGCGCAGGAGGCTGAGCGCAAACGCCGCGAAGCCGAGGAGCTTGCCCGCGTGGCAAACTCGCGCATTGCCGGGGCGTTTGGCAAGGGCAGTACAATGACAGGCCGTGGCGATGCAGCCGAGGGCAAGGGTAACCAGGGTTCGCCACAAGGAAATGGCAGCGAGGGTGTTGTCAGCGGTACAGGCGGCTATGGAACATACGACCTTGGAGGTCGCTCGCTTGCAGGTGCTCTTCCCCGCCCCTCGTATAATGCACAGGAGGAGGGCCGCGTGGTGGTGACAGTAACCGTGAACCCCGATGGCAAGGTTATTAAGGTAGATATAAACCAGCGTACAAACACAGCCAGCCCTGCATTGCGCACTGCGGCACTCAATGCGGCCCGCAAGGCGGTCTTTAACAAGGTATCCACTTTGAATAACCAGACGGGAACAATTACATACTATTTCAAATTAAGATAATAGAGGATGTCACGGTGGGGTGGTATCCTCAAAAACAGATAACAATTATGAGCAAAATATATCTATTTCTTGCCGATGGTTTTGAGACCGTTGAGGCTTTGGCTCCCGTGGACGTGATGCGCCGTGCGGGCTTGGAGGTTGTGACAACATCTATTATGGGCCGCAAAGAGGTTACATCGGCCCACGGAGTGGCTGTGGTTGCCGATGCTCTTTTCGAAGAGGTGGATTTTACCGATGCTGCGGCACTTGTGCTCCCTGGTGGCGGTGTGGGCACCGATAATCTGTCGGCCTGCGAACCGCTACGTGCCCTGCTCAAAGAGGCTGCTGCGGCCGGCAAACTGCTTGCTGCAATATGTGCCGCTCCTATGGTGCTTGGCCGCACAGGCCTGCTCACAGGCTGCAAAGCCACCTGCTACCCGGGTTGCGAGGGCGACCTTTTTGGTGCGGTTTATACCGCTGCGGCAGTGGAGGAGTGTGGCAATATAATAACCGCTTGCGGTCCCGGTGCTTCATTCGATTTCGGTTTTGCCATAGTTGCCCGTTTCTGCGGTAGCGAGGTGGTGAACACTCTGCGCTCGCAAATGCAGTTCAAGGATTAACTTTTACAATTAGAACAGATTTATATGAAAAGATATATTATAGTGGTTGCAGGTGGCAAGGGCACCCGTATGGGTGGCGACATTCCTAAACAGTTTCAGTTGCTGGCAGGCAAGCCGCTGCTGATGGTTACCTTGGAGCATCTGCACGCACTCGACTCTGCATTGCAGATAATACTTGTGTTGCCACAGGAGCATATAGAACTATGGAAATCGCTCTGCAAAGAGTATGCCTTTGAGGTGCCTATGATGCTTGCCACAGGCGGCACCACCCGTTTCCACTCGGTGCAGAACGGCCTTGCCCTTGTCGATGACATTGACGATGCCCTTGTGGGCGTACACGATGGTGTAAGGCCTTTTGTTTCGCAGCGCGTGTATGACGATGCCTACCGCGAGGCGCTCATCAGTGGTGCGGCTATTCCTATGATTGAGATTCACGACAGCCTGCGCCACATTATAGGCAGCAACGGTGCAAGCGAGGTAGTTCCACGCGACCGTTATCGCCTTGTGCAGACACCTCAGGTGTTCAAACTGTCGGTATTGCGCGAGGCATACACGCAGCGCTATGTGGAGAACTTTACCGACGATGCCTCGGTTGTTGAGGCTATGGGGCACTCCGTTGTGGGTGTAGAGGGTAACCGCGAGAATATAAAACTCACCACCCCCTATGACCTGCTCATTGCAAACACCATAATGCAATGCTGGACCTCACTACAAGGAACATAAAGTATCTGCCGGGGGTGGGCGAGCAGCGTGCAGCGTTGCTGAACAGGGAACTGAAAATATATTCCCTGTACGATTTGCTATACTATTTCCCCTATAAATATGTAGATAGAAGCCGCCTCTTCAAGGTGGCGGAACTCACAGGCAATATGCCGTTTGTGCAGTTGTGTGGCGAGATACGCAGTTTCGAAGAGATGGGCGAGGGTGTGGGCCGTCGTTTAGTGGCCCATTTTACCGACGGCACCGGTTTTGTCGATTTAGTTTGGTTTCGCGGTATAAAATATGTGAAGGGGCGGTACAAGACAGGCGAAAGGTATCTTGTATTCGGCAAGCCCACAATGTTCAACGGTCGCGTGAACATTGCACACCCCGATATAGACGTGGCAGCCTCTGTACAACTGAGCGAAATGGGGTTGCAGCCCTATTACAACACCACGGAGAAGATGAAGCGCAGCGGGCTCAACTCGCTTGCGATGACCAAGCTGGTGAACAACCTTTTTCAGTTGATGGAAAAGGAGGTGGCCGAAACGCTCACGCCCGAAATTATTGCAAAACACAGATTGATGCCCCTCACCACTGCCCTGCGGGCCATACATTTTCCCAAAAACAACAACGAACTGCAGGCTGCGCAGTATCGCCTTAAATTCGAAGAACTTTTCTATATTCAACTCAATATCCTGCACTATGCCAAGGATCGCAATATGCGCTATCTTGGCCATAGGTTTGCCAAAGTGGGCGATTGCTTCAACCGTTTCTACAGCGAGAAACTCCCCTTTGAACTTACCGGGGCACAAAAAAGGGTGGTGAAGGAGATACGCCGCGATGTGAACAGCAACCGCCAGATGAACCGCCTTGTGCAGGGCGATGTAGGCAGTGGAAAAACCCTTGTGGCGCTGCTATCTATGTTGCTTGCCAAAGACAACGGCTACCAGGCCTGCATAATGGCCCCCACCGAGATTCTTGCCGAGCAGCACTATGCAACCATAAGCCGTATGTTGCAGGGGCTGCCAGTGGACGTGCGCCTGCTCACGGGCAGCACAAAGCAGAAGGAGAGGCCCGCTATTTTAGAGGGGCTTGCCGATGGCACTGTGGATATTCTTGTGGGCACACACGCCGTGCTCGAGGATAATGTGCAGTTCCACAACATAGGCCTTGTGGTGATAGACGAGCAGCACCGCTTCGGTGTGGTGTAGCGTGCCAAGATGTGGGCCAAGAACAATATCCCTCCACACGTTCTTGTGATGACGGCAACCCCCATCCCGCGCACCCTTGCAATGACTCTTTACGGCGACCTTGATGTATCCGTCATAGACGAGCTGCCGCCGGGCCGCAAGCCCATAAGCACGCAGCATATATTTCGCAACCGTGCCGACGAGATGTACTCCTTCATACGCCGCCAACTGCAAGAGGGGCGGCAGGTGTATGTGGTATATCCGCTTATAAGCGAGAGCGAGAAACTCGATTTGAAGAACCTGGAAGATGGCTACAAGCAGCTGTGCAATATCTTCTGCGACTATCGCCTGAGCAAACTGCACGGCAAGATGAAACCCAAGGAGAAAGACGAGGAGATGCGCCGCTTTGCACAGGGCGAAACACAGATGCTGGTATCCACTACTGTCATTGAGGTGGGTGTGGATGTGCCAAATGCCTCTGTTATGGTCATTGAGAACGCCGAGCGCTTCGGCCTCTCGCAGTTGCACCAGTTGCGCGGCAGGGTGGGGCGTGGAGCATCGCAGTCGTACTGCATACTTGTAACCGACTATAAACTTTCCGAGGATACCCGCAAGCGTATGGAGATAATGGTAGGCAGCAACGACGGCTTTGAGATAGCCGAGGCCGACCTTAAACTTCGTGGCCCCGGTGATATCGAGGGCACGCAGCAGAGTGGCATAGCATTCGACCTTAAGATAGCCAATCTTGCCCGCGACGAACAGCTGCTGCAATATGTGCGCGAGGTGGCACGCGAAATTGTGGATGCCGATGCGCTGTGCGAGAACCCCGCCTACCGCATATTGTGGGAGCGTCTGCGCGAAATAAAAAGGCGCGACAATCGCCATTGGGGTGCCATTTCGTAGTCGTCCCGTTTTTATTCACGCATTTTAATAAAACTTAATTATTTAATATTCTTGTATTTATAAAGTTTTTTATTATTTTTGTGCCATGATGCATTATTAGGGCCACAAGCGGTGTGGCATTATACGTATAAATAAAAACTGTAAAAATGGAGAAAACACTCATTCTTATTAAGCCCAACGCTATCCAGCGTGGTTTGACAGGCGACATCATCACTCGTTTTGAGCGTAAAGGTTTGCGTTTTGTAGGTATCAAAATGATGTTTATGACCGACGAGATTGTAAACGAGCACTACGCTCACCTCAAGGAGCGTCCTTTCTTCCCCTATCTGAAAGCCTCTATGCAGGCTGCCCCCATCATTGCCTGCTGTCTTGAAGGCGCAGAGGCGGTTGACACCGTACGTCTTATGGTTGGTGCCACCAACTCGCGCAAGGCATTGCCCGGAACCATTCGTGGCGACTTCTCTATGAGTGGCGAGCAGAATGTGGTTCACGCTTCCGACTCGGTGGAGAATGCACAGATTGAGATTAACCGTTTCTTCAAAGAGGGTGAATTGTTTGATTATAACTCGGCCGTTACTGCATTTGAGTATGGCGGTGAAGAGAGTATTAAATTCAAATAATCCAGCCGAGTGAAGATGATTAAACATATAATAGCCACAGCATTGTTGCTGCCGGCATTCATCGGTGTGGGCGCACAAGATGCAATGCCTGCTCCTTCCGTGGTTGCTGCCCCAATGGAAATGAGCGACTCTTTGGAGTTGCACACCGCCCTGCTTAATGAGGGCTTTCTTATTCCATCGGACCAGTTGTATCCCACTTGGGAAAATAGCGGCGTACACTATACCGCCACATTGCCCGATTCTTTGCGCATAGACTTGCGCAAGTTCGTGATGCCCACCACAAACACCAAGATAACCGATGTGTTCGGCTATCGCCCCCGTCGTCGCAGGGCGCATAACGGTATTGACATCAAGGTGCAGCGTGGTGATACCATTCGTGCCGCATTCGATGGCAAGGTACGCATTACAGCCTATCAGCGCCGCGGTTACGGCCACTATGTGGTTATACGCCACGGCAACGGCCTTGAAACCGTGTATGCACACTTGCAACGCAAATTGGTTACCGAGGACCAGAACGTGAAGGCGGGCGATCCCATTGGTCTTGGCGGTAATTCGGGCCGCAGCACAGGCCCTCACCTGCATTTCGAAACAGTGCTTATGGGCAAGTCGCTCAACCCTGCCCTGTTCTTCGATTTTCCCAATCAAAAGACAACAGGCGAGTTCTACACATATTACAAGCCCGGCACCCGTCACTACGATGCCAAGAGCGGCAAGATGGTTGTTGAGGGCCCCGAGCCCAAGTACCACAAGGTGCGCAGGGGCGAAACTGTATCAACCATTGCCCGCAAGCACGGTGTGTCGCAAAGAACAATTTTCAAACTGAACGGAATAAATGCCCGCACAATATTGCGAGTGGGGCAGAAGCTGCGTTATCAGTAATATATAATAATGTACAAAAAATGGTATTGCACGCGTGCAATACCATTTTTTATGTAACCAGTAATTGTAATTATTTATATCCTATTTATATCCTGCAACCTTTTCTATCATTTTGGGAATATCGGTGTTGTCTATAACACCGTGGAATTCTTCGGCTCCCTTGCCTATGGCAAATAGCGGTACAAATGTACCGGAGTGGTTGGGGCTTGCCCAGCTTACAAGGGCTATGCGGTTCACTGCGTTCTTTGCAACGGTGGCTATGGCTTCGAATTTTTCCACACGCTTTTCAGGGTTGGAGTTACCCTCCTCGAACAGCTGCTTCATAGCTTTTTCCTCCTCCTTGCTTGGTTTCAGTTCGCCCCACAAACCGGTGTTCTCGCTTATCACAGCCTGCATATCCTCCCACTGCATAACCATACGTTGCATAGCCTTTGTGCGCATTATGCTTTTGAGTTTATCCTCGCTGGCTTTCTGGCAGTCAAGGGCCTTAAGATTCAACTTGTATGCACCGCTGTAGCCAAGAACGAGGCCGCCTGTTTCGTGGTCGGCTGTAACAATGATAAGTGTCTCCTTGCTGTGCTTTTTGTAGAACTCCACGGCACGGGCTATTGCTGCGGCAAAATCAAGTGTCTCGTGGAATGCTGTGGCAGCATCGTCGCTGTGCGATGCATAATCTATCTTGCCACCCTCAACCATAAGGAAGAAGCCTTTTTTGCTTTTATCCTGCAAGAAATCGATGGCTGCATCTGTAATCTGTGCCAGGGTTAGGTCCTTGTGGTCGCGGTCTATTGCATAGGGGATATCCTCTCTCACCTCCTCTTGGTAGAGCATCATCTTTTTTGCGTAGCTCGATTTCACGAAATAGTCGGTATATCCGCGGGCTATGGCATAGCCGTGTTCTCCGGCCTTGGTGTAAAAGGCTTTGCGTTGCTCGTCGCTGCATTTAACATCGCCGCCTGCATAGAAATCATAGTCGGCATCAATCATCTCCTGTGCAATGTCGTGGTAGTTGTTGCGGCTGTTGTTGTGTGCATAGAATGCTCCCGGTGTGGCGTGGTTTATGCACACCGTGGTTGCCAGGCCCACTGCATACCCTGCCTCTTTTGCTGCGTGTGCAACACTGTAAACGGGCTCACCGTCGGGTGTCACGCCCAGATGTCCGTTGTTGGTCTTGTGGCCTGTGGCAAGGGCTGTTCCCGATGCAGCGGAGTCGGTCACTCCGTTGCTTGCCGAGAATGTGGTTACAAAGGCCGTGTGTGGGAATTGTGTGAAGCATAGCTTCTTGGGGCGGCCTATAACGCCCTCTTTCTCTCCCAGGAATAGTTCCGTTCCCAATACGTGTGACGGGCCCATACCGTCGCCTATAAAATAGAATACATATTTGGGCCCTTTACCCATTGCGCCTGCTACAATAAGCAGCAGCATCATTACACTTAATGTCTTTCTCATATTATATATAGTTTATTGTATTTATTTGTTTGGGTTGCCTACCTTGCCCATAAACAGGATGTCGCCGCTGCGCCTCTCCTTTATGGCATAGATGAACGGGCGGTCCATTATCATTGTTTTTGGTTCTTGCGGGCGCATCATACTCATTCCGCATAGTGCAACATAGGTAATGGCAGCAGCCTCTGCACCCTCCTCATCCACGGCAATGTATGTCTTTTGCACAACATCGTCTATGCGCAATGGCGTTTTTGATATTCCATCAAAACGGGCCTTGTCGGTAAAGGCATCTTCCATTCCCATTGCTTGCAGGGTGGCTTTGAGGCTGGTGCCGAACTCGTTCTTGAATTTGGGCATTCCTAAGTGCAGCAGGCAATCTGCTCTTTCGGCATCGATCTTTTCATACCTGTCGGCCAATGCGTCGGCTGCCTGCTCTATGGTAACGCCCTCGCGGGGCAGAACGAGCATCATATAGTATTCGTTATACAAAAACGGCCTTAAGGTTACCTGCATAATATCATCTTCGTAGTATGTAGCCCGGCGTTGCTGATGCATCATATCCACCTCCACAACCTCTCCATCTGCTTTTGTGAATGGGGCTTTTTTTGTTTGCTCCTTATCAAACGGGTTAGCCCATTTGCCATTGAAGTATAGCGCGTTTATAAGCATCAGCAGTGTAGCGGGGTTGCTCTCGTTGAGTATGGATTTTATTTTGCCGTTGGTCTTTTCACTGCACCAGTTGTTTATTTCGGTCACAGCGGCATCGTCAAAGGTCGTGTGCCTTACCTCGGCATCGTAGAACAGCTTGTTGGAGGCTATGAAAGGCTCTTTCAACTTTATGGTGTTCTTTATCCATATTGAGTTTGCTATGTTCACAACGGCCTTTTCGTTATTTTCGGCGGTTTCAATGCTGTTTTTCTGTAGCGTGTTGAAGGCTGCGCGCTGCTCTGCCGCTGTGGGGTATCCAAGCGCGGCATACATCTGCTTTGCGGTGTTGCCCTCAGCTCCGTTGGCTGTCATTGCAATTGCCCACATTGCGCTTGCAGGTGATATGCACAGGTTCTCTTCGCCACAGTTGCTGTTCACGGTTTTGAAGAGGGCTGTTGCAAAACTCTGCGTTTCGTCGTGGGGCATTGCCACAGTCTCTGTGGCTTCTGCAACTGGTGTTGAGCCCTTCTCGCTATCGTTGGTCACTGCCGCGTTTTGTCTGTTGGCTGCGCAAGCGCATAGAATCGCTCCCATTATGAAAAGGATTATGTTTTTCATTCCGTTTGCTTTAGAAAATGAAACGCATTGCATCGTTGTATGTTGCCAATATAAAGAGGCCGAGCAATATGAACATACCCACCATTTGGGCATACTCCAGTACCTTGTCGCTAGGCTTGCGCCCCGTTATCACCTCAATGAGCAGGAACACCACGTGCCCGCCGTCCAATGCGGGAATGGGCAAAATGTTCATCACTGCAAGAATGAGCGACAACATAGCTGTCATAAGCCAGAACTGGTGCCAGTTCCACATAGCGGGGAACAGGCTGCCTATGGTACCGAACATACCTACCGACTGCGCTCCCTCCTTTGAGAACAGGTATTTGAAATCGCTCACATAGCCCTCGAGTACGTTCCAGCCGTATGATATGCCGGCGGGGAATGCCTCAAAAAAGTTATAAGTGATTTTCTCGACGGGGTAGTTGGGGGTGCGGGGTGTGATACCCAGCTTGTATGTGCTGTCGACCTGTGCAGTGAGTGTTACAAGGCTGTCGCGCATCACGGTGACAGCTATGTTGCTTGTGCCTCTCTCCTGCATCTTGTGCATAGCAAGCATAAGGCCATTCCACGAGCCTATATTCTCACCGCCGATGTTCACCACGCTGTCGCCCTTATGCAGGCCTGCTGTGGCTGCGGGCGAAGCGGGCAGTATGCTGTCGATTACCGCGGGTATGCGGAACTGCATAAAGGGCGCCTTTTTGCCCATATCGAGCAGGCCGAACTCCTCGGGAATATTTACCGTGGCTTCCTGTCCGCCACGCATCACCGTTACTGTTTTTCCATCGGCAATGGCGCGTAGCAAATCTACGCTGTAGCGCTCCACATCCCGGTCGTCTACCTTAAGTATGATATCACCATCCGCAAAACCCAGTGATTTGGCATTCTCATTGAACTCCATTCCGTATGTGGCCTTGCGTATGTCGGTGTAGCTTTCGCCCCAGGTGAACATTATCATTGCATAAATGAACATAGCGAGTATGAAGTTGAACATCACACCGCCAATCATTATGAGCAGGCGTTGCCAGGCCGGCTTCGCGCGGAATTCCCACGGCTGCATAGGCTGTTTCATCTGCTCGGTGTCCATCGACTCATCTATCATACCCGATATTTTGCAATATCCGCCCAGTGGTATCCAGCCGATGCCATATTCTGTTTCGCTGTTTTTGGGTTTCCATTTGAAGAGCGAGAAGCCCCAATCGAAGAAGAGGTAGAATTTTTCTACTCTCACTTTGAATATGCGTGAAAAAATAAAGTGTCCAAACTCGTGTACCAGCACCAAGAGGCTCAGTGCCATAATCAACTGCAACGCACGTATAAAAAATACTTCCATCTTACTTTATATTGATTTTCGTTTAAGGGTTATCAAATCCACTCCTCAACCATCCTGCGCACCTGCTCGTCTGTGGCAAAGTAGTCCTCCAATGTGGGTTTCAAAATAAAGGATGCCTGCTGCATTGCCTTCTCTATGAGGCGAGGCATATCGTTGAAACGTATGCGGTCGGCAAGGAATGCTGCCACACACACCTCGTTGGCTGCGTTCACCACGCAGGGTATGTTGCCACCCTGTTGCAGGGCGGTGTAGGCGTGGCGCAGGTTGGGAAATTTGTCCAGGTCGGGCTTTTCGAATGTGAGCTCGCCGAGTGTGCCGAAATCGAGGCGTGAGAATGACGATGTGAGGCGTGCGGGATATGAGAGGGCATACATTATGGGCAGGCGCATATCGGGCGTGCCAAGTTGCGCTTTCACGGCTCCGTCGGCAAACTGCACCATAGAGTGTATTACCGATTGGGGGTGCACAACCACCTCAATATCCTCTGCCCCCACGCCAAAGAGCCATTTAGCCTCCATCACCTCGAATCCCTTGTTCATCATAGAGGCAGAGTCGATGGTAATTTTTGCTCCCATACTCCAGTTTGGGTGCTTGAGTGCCTGCTCTTTGGTCACATTCTCAAGCTGCGCAATATCCCAGGTGCGGAACGGACCGCCCGATGCCGTGAGTATGAGTTTCTCCACCTTGTTCTCCATTTCGCCGGCAAGGCACTGGAAAATGGCCGAATGTTCCGAATCCACAGGCAGAATGGCCACATTGTGCTTTGTTGCAAGCTCGTTAACCAGCTCGCCTGCCACCACCATAGTCTCCTTGTTGGCAAGTGCAATCTCCTTGCCTGCCTTTATGGCCTCTATTGTGGGGCGCAGGCCCGAAAATCCTACCATAGCGGTTACGACAACATCTATGGCGGGCTCCTGCACCACCTCGCATATGGCCTCGTAGCCTCCCATAGCTCTGACGGGCAGGTCGGCAAGAGCCTCTTTTAACTGTTGGTATTTGGTTTCATCGGCAATAACTGCCACGCGAGGCAGGAACTTTCGTGCCTGCTCTATGAGGTCGTTAACCCTTGTACCTGCTGTAATTGCATATACATCGAAACACTCGGGGTGTTCCTCCACCACCTGTAATGTTTGTGTGCCGATTGAGCCCGTAGAGCCCAATATGGCTATTTGTCTTTTTCTGTCAGTCTCCATATTATGTTTTATGCTTGTGTCGTTTGTTTAGAATGCAATGTATATGTTGGGGTCAAGGGCTTTGCCTCTGTGCCATAGCTCAAAATGCAGGTACGGTTTTGTTTCACCCTCTTTATCACTGCTGCTGTCAAGTGTGGCAATAACCTCGCCTGCCGACACTTTCTCACCCACCTCCTTGAGCAACCTGTGGCAATTGCGGTAAATAGATACCAGATTCTCGCGGTGCTGTATGGCAATGGTGTATCCCTCCTTTGCCGTGTAGTCGCTCATCACCACGGTGCCGCCGTGTATGGCAAGCACGCTCTCGCCCGGGTTCTCGGCAATATCCACGCCGTAGTGCCTCTCCTGCGGACTGAAGTTTCTTATAACCACACCGCTTGTGGGGCGGTAGAGGTTAAGCTCCTGCAGGGTGCCTACGCTTGTGGCGTATGATGTGAGGTTGTATTTTTCGCGCTCTTCAAATGCTGCGGCAAACTCCTTTTCAAGTTCCGATGTTACTATGGATATCTCGTCGGTCGATGGTAGCTCGGGTGCATTCAATACGCTGTCTATGGTGTGGTTCCCCTCCATTAGGTTCTTTATGTTGGCAAGGTAGCGGTCCTGTTTTTCGGCCACCTCCTTAAGCGAATCTATCTTCAGGTTGTAGTTCACCAGCGTTTCGCGCGTTTGGTTGTTTATGCGGCCCGGCAGGTACTCAATCACGGGCGTGAATGCCAGAATAAGATATATGACACCCGCTACAAGCAGGAACGAGAAGAAGAGCGAGAGTATTACCCACAGGGGCGATATGTAGAATCCGAGTACATTCTCCAACTTGTTCTCATTATGAATGGTGAGGCGGTACTTGCGCATCAGGCGGCTGCGAAATTTCTTGCTCATAACCTTGTTCTATTGTGTGGTTTATAGCGACAAAAGCCCTTCGGGCAGGTCGAATGTTATGGTTCTCTTTTTGTGGTCGATGCCGGCAATGAACTCCTCCTGCACGGGAATAAGTATCTCTTCACCCTGCTTCTCCACCACAAACAGGGTGTTTATGGTGCTTTCGTCAATGTCGGTAATCTCGCCTATTGCTCCCAGCTTTTTATCGACGGCCCTGAATCCTTTGAAATAGCTCCAGGTGAGGTTGTCGCTATCCTCAACCCACTCGCGCGGAATATATACGTCGCGGTTTGTGAGAAAGCGCACCTCCTCGGCGCTGTTGAGCCTCTCTATTTTGAGTATCACTGCATCGTTGTTCTTTGTGCGGCAATACTCAAAGAAGAATGGCACCAGAATGCCGTCGATATCGCAGGCAACAAAGTCGCAGTCGTCGCCCAGCGTGTAGCTGTCGCCCTGCAACCCTATCTCTCCCTTTGTGCCGTGGGGCTTCAGGAATTTGCCGTAGTGTACAAAATCTTCTCTTTTCAGCATCTTTTATGAACGTGTTATTTTTGCTCCTATCAGGTTCAGGCGGCCTTCGAGGTCCTGATAACCGCGGTCTATCTGCTCTATGTTGTCGATGCGGCTCACACCATCGGCGCTCATAGCTGCAATGAGCAGCGCAATACCGGCACGTATGTCGGGTGAGCTCATAGAGCGAGGTTTCAGGGTGAAATTGCGGTCGTGTCCTATGACTACGGCGCGGTGTGGGTCGCAAAGAATGATTTGTGCTCCCATATCTATGAGCTTATCCACAAAGAACAAGCGGCTTTCGAACATCTTCTGGTGTATGAGCACGCTGCCCTTTGCCTGTACGGCTGTCACCAAAAGCACGCTCAAAAGGTCGGGTGTGAGGCCGGGCCACGGTGCATCGCTTATGTTCATTATGGAGCCATCGATGAACGACTCAATCTCATAATGCTCCTGCTCGGGGATGAAGATGTCGTCGCCCTTCTGCTCAAAATGTATTCCCAGGCGGCGGAAACTGTCGGGGATGATTCCTAAGTTCTCGAACGATACGTTCTTTATGGTAATCTCGCTCTGCGTCATAGCTGCCATACCTATGAAACTGCCCACCTCAATCATATCGGGCAGGGCGCGGTGTGTACAGCCGCCAAGCTCCTTCACGCCCTCTATGGTGAGCAGATTGCTGGCTATACCCGAAATTTTAGCTCCCATCTTGTTGAGCATTCTGCACAGTTGCTGTATGTAGGGCTCGCAAGCAGCATTGTATATGGTTGTTTTTCCCTCGGCAAGCACTGCTGCCATAATAATGTTGGCCGTTCCTGTTACCGAAGCCTCGTCGAGCAACATAGTGCAGCCTTTGAGACCACTGCTCTGCATACGATATATGCGCTTTTCCTGGTCAAAACTGAACGATGCCCCCAGCTTCTGCAAGCCTATAATGTGGGTGTCGAGTCTGCGGCGGCCTATCTTGTCGCCACCTGGTTCCGACATTCTGGCCTTGCCAAAACGTGCCACCAATGGGCCTATGAACATTACCGAACCACGCAGGCGTGCGCAACCGTTTATGTACTCCTCGCTATCGATGTAGTCGAGGTTCACATTGTCTGCCTGGAATGTGAAACAGCCCACGCCGTTGCGTGTAACGCTCACTCCCATATTCATAAGCTGGTTGATGAGATTGTTCACATCGGCAATGTCGGGGATGTTCTCTATGGTTACTTTCTCTGCGGTAAGAAGTGTGGCGCAAATCTCTTGCAGCACCTCGTTTTTTGCTCCTTGCGGGGTGATGTCGCCTTTAAGTTTGTGCCCGCCCTCTATAATGAATGATGCCATATCGTGTGTGGTTTATACGGTTTCTCAATATTTGCGTTTGAATGTCTTTTTGCCCATTTGGCGGCCTTTGCCGTTGCGCTGCCCGCCTGTCGGTGCACCGGGGTTTATTCTTATCTCGCCCTCGGTGATGTCAATCCTGCCCTGCGAGTAGTGTCTGAGGTCCTCGAAAATCTTTTTGTCCTCGACACCGTCTTTGTTCCAGGCTATGTAGTTCTTCTTCATCTGCACGGTTATGAGTTCCACAAAGCGGTCGCGCTCCTCGCCCTCTTCCATAGTGCAGGCGTGTGCTATCATCTCCTCTACAATGCGGCCATAGTGACGGTTGGCTATCTCGCCCGTCTGGTATGGGATTCTCTGCGGGGGTTCGTTGAATTTCTCTTTCTTTATAACCTCCACGGGATAGTCTATGTCCAATTGAAAATCGGCCATTATGGCAAGGTGGTCCCACAGTTTGCGCTCCCAGTCGGGCAGGATGCGCAGGTTGGGGAACATACTACCCATAATGTTTATTATGGTGTGTGCACATTTTTGTCGCTCCTCGCGGTCCTCGATAGTGAGTGCGTGGTCAACCATCTTCTGTACCGAACGGCCATATTCAGGCAGCGGCAATCTCTTTTGTTTGGTAGTGTATTCCATCATAGTGGTATTGTTTTTTTAGAAGTTTTTAAGCAGCTCCTTTGGCTTGGTGGCTATGAAATTCTTCAAATAGAAGGGCTCGAAATAGGCTATGTCCTCGAAACGCTGCTCCCATACGGCACGTTCGGCAAGCGGCATCATATTCTTTGCAAGCGGGTTGCGGAACTTTTCGGTGAAATGGGCATTAGGGTGCTTTATTATGGTACTGCACTTGGGCGCTCCGTTCCCAAAGAAATATACGGGGCGGGTGGATAGCAGGTGGCCAAAACTCTCTTCGGTAACGATTACCGCGGCGGTCTCCTGTACTACGTTCAGCGCCCTGTCATACACGGTGGCATACACCTCGTTGCGGCGAGCATCTATCATAGGGCACAGGAGCGCCTCTTCGGGCAACTCCTCGCCCAGCAGCATAGGCACGCACATAATTGCCGTTGTGGGTATGGCCACAAGTGGTATGTTGCGTCCGTAGCACACACCTTTTGCGGTTGACGATGCTATGCGCAGGCTTGTGTATGAGCCGGGGCCGCAACTCAATGCCACTGCTGTGAGCGGCATACTGCGGCTGTCGGCCATATTTATGGCCTCCTCCACAAAGGGTGCAAGCACCTTTGCGTGTGAGCGGTCCTCTTTGTTCACTCTCTCAAAAAACACCTGTCCGTCCTCGCTCAGTGCCACCGAGCATATTTCGGTAGAGGCTTCTATATGTAGTATTACTGCCATATCTTTGTTGTTTTTCTGTTTTGCAAATTGCCTTACTGCGGCATTTAACGGCAAAAATACAAATTAAATGTTATAGTTACTAATAAATAATATTTTTTAATATTGTGTTTGTCTCTCTCTTCCTATTTTTAGGGCCTGCTGCCAAAAAATGACGGCTGCATTTGCGGCTTTTTGGAAATATTGGCTATTTTTGCATAATATTGTACATAAGAAACTTGTAATGGCGTTAGTGCAAAAAAGCACATCGCCGTAAATTTTAGCTATATGATATACTCTATGACGGGTTACGGCAAGGCTGTGGCTCTTTATTTGGACAGGAAAATCTGTATTGAGATTCGTTCGCTCAACGGCAAGGCAATGGACCTTTCAACGCGTATTGCCCCGCAGTTCAAAGGGCACGAAATGGAGATACGAACCCTTGTGACAGGTGTGCTCGAACGTGGCAAAGTCGATTTTTCGCTGTGGGTGGAACAGAGTGAGAAGGCCGATGTGCCTTCGATAAATGTGGATGCGATGAAAACATACATAGAGCAGATGACCGAGGCTTCAAAGGCTACCTCCATACCCCTGCCGCAGAATATGTTTGAAACATTGCTTCGCTTGCCCGATGTCATTGCCCGCAAGGAGGTGTACGAGGTGGGCGACGAAGAGTGGGCTCTTGCGCTTGGTGCCATTAACGAGGCGCTCAACGATATACTTGCCTTCCGCAAGCAGGAGGGTGAGGCTCTGCAGGCAAAATTCCTCGATAAAATCGGCAATATTTCCTCTTTGCTTTCAAGTGTGGAACCATATGAAAAGGAGCGTGTGGAAAAAATCCGCGCCCGCATAAAGGATGCCCTTGAAAAGCAGGTGGGTATCGATTACGACAAGAACCGCTTTGAACAGGAACTTATCTTCTACATAGAAAAACTCGATATAAACGAGGAAAAACAGCGTCTTTCCAACCACTTGAACTACTTTGTGGAAACCATCGACGGGCCTCGCGGCCAGGGTAAAAAACTCGGTTTCATAGCCCAGGAGATGGGGCGCGAGATAAACACTCTCGGCAGCAAAAGCAACCACGCCGAGATGCAGAACATTGTGGTGAAAATGAAAGACGAACTTGAGCAGATTAAAGAACAGGTATTAAACGTAATGTAAAAATATGAGCAACGGTAAAGTAGTGATTTTTTCGGCACCATCGGGCTCGGGAAAATCAACCTTGGTACACTATCTTATGGAGCAGGGCCTTTCGTTCGGCTTCTCGGTGTCGGCCACAAGCCGTCCGCCACGTGGCGAGGAACAGCACGGTGTGGATTACTTTTTCTTCACCCCCGACGAGTTCCGTGCAAAAATCTATGCAGGCGAGTTTGTGGAGTACGAAGAGGTCTATCCCGGGCGATTCTATGGCACGCTCAAGTCACAGGTAGAGGAGCAGTTGACGCGTCAGAATATCCTGTTCGATGTGGATGTAAAGGGCGGTTGCAGCCTTAAGAAATATTATGGCTCGCGTGCATTGTTCATCTTTGTGCAGGCTCCGTCGATAGAGGAGTTGCGCAACCGCCTTGTACAGCGTGGCGATACCGCTCCCGACGAGATAGAGAACCGCATAGGAAAGGCCGAGTATGAAATGACCTTCTCAAAATATGCCGACAGGGTTATTGTGAACGACAACCTGGACAAAGCAAAAGAGGAGGTTCTTGCCGTTGTCAACAAATTTCTGAATGAATAGGATTCCCACCGTGATATTCGGCGGCAGCTTCGACCCCGTGCACACGGGCCATCTGGCACTTGCCCGCGAGGTGTGTGGCAGGGGGCTTGCACAGGAGGTGTGGTTTATGGTGTCGCCGCAGAATCCTCACAAGGCCGATGTGCGGCTCACTCCCGAGGATGCCCGCCTGCGTATGGTGCAGCTTGCCACGGCAGGCGACAGCCGCCTTGTGGCCTGTGACTTTGAATTTTCCCTTCCGCGCCCATCATATACGGTGCACACGTTGGAGGCCCTGCGTAGTGCATATCCGTCGCGCGAGTTCATCCTGCTCATAGGTGCCGATAACTGGGAAAAATTCCATAAATGGTACAAATGGGAAGAGATTCTTGCAAATCATCGAATAATAGTCTATCCTCGTGGAAGCGAAAAACAACCGCCCCTGCCACAGGGCGTGACGTGGCTCTCCGCTGCATTGCACGATGTAAGTTCCACGCAGGTGCGCCGAGCCGTGGCCGCGGGCATCGATGCTACGGAAATGGTGACGCCGCAGGTGTGGCAATATATAATGGATAATAAATTATATACAATAGAGTAATGAGAAAAATACTGTTCACCACATTTATATTACTATCCACAATGCTTGTGGCACAGGAGCAGGTGCAATTCTATCCTGTTATGAGCGACCCCTTGCAGGCGGTATTCTGCGATTACGCATCGGCCGAGGGCGAGGTGAGGTATGTGTCGAACAACCACGGCCAGTATGTGGGCAATTTTATAGATAACAAAATCTATGGTTGGGGCTATTTCCTCTCCAATAGCGGTGCGCAAACATTCGGCCAGTACCGCAACGGTCGCCACTTCTTCGGCATAACCATTACGATGGAGACTGCCCGCGTGGGTAGCGATGACCATTTTGTGGAGTACGACCTTGCCACAGGCAATATCCTGCGCGTGTGTACCCCCGAGGGCAATCCCCGCCTTTCGGCTCCCTATGTACCCACGACCGATAAACCCGTTCCACTTTATACATTCCAGAAGATTGTATATGAAAATGGCGACACCTATTACGGCGAGCTCTATAACGGCCGCCGCCACGGCTATGGCATATACTATTGGGCCAATGGCGATTTCTGGTATGGCAAATACGAAGATGGCTACCGCCAGGGCTATGGCGCGCTCTATAAGACCGACCACAGGGTATTTTCGGGCCGTTGGATAGGCGACAGCAAGGTTGAGTGAGTGTGTTTTTGGCCGCATTCCCTTGTTGCAAACAAACGGCAAACAACTTGCGAATCAATTTTGTATTGCAGCCTTTAACAGCCGTTCTATTTTTGCATTGCGCTGCTTTTAATCATTTTTTTACATTGCGCCCACAAAAAACACCATTTTTTTGCTTTGTAATTATTTATGGTTATATTTGCAACTGCAACTAACGTTTGTTCCGATTTTTTATAAATTTATAAACATAAAAAAATAACAGTATGAACTTTAAGAAAATCTTTGGTTACGCATTTGCAGCCGTAATGGCTCTTTCAGGCGTTACCGCACAGGCACAATCTCTGTCTCCCTCAACAAAGTGGAGCTGGGACAAAGGTACTATTGTTGTTGAGACTCCCGCTCGTCCCGAGGGCCAGCAGCACGTTCTTAACTTGGCAGTTGCCCCCATCCAGACAGTGCGCGTTGCATTCGTTGGTCTTGGTATGCGCGGCCCCGGTGCTGTAACCCGTTTCTGCCGTATCCCCGGTGTTGAAATCGTTGCTCTTTGCGACTATGAGTATGAGCGCGCCGAGAAGTGCCAGAAGGAGCTTCGCAGTCAGGGCCTTATGCCTGCCGACATCTACAGTGGCGAGAAGGGTTATGAGGAGCTTTGCAAACGTCCCGACATCGACCTCGTTTACATTGCTGCCGACTGGAACCACCACTATCCCATTGCAAAATTCGCTTTGGAGAATGGCAAGCACGCAGCCATCGAGGTACCCTCTGCAATGAACCTCGAGCAGTGCTGGAGCCTTATTGAGCTTGCAGAAAAGACACGTCTTCACTGCTTCATCCTCGAGAACTGCTGCTACGACGACTATGAGATGAACGCTCTTGCTATGGCACAAGACGGCGTATTCGGTGAGATTATCCGCGCCGAGGGTGCCTACATCCACAGCCTCGAGTGGTTCTGGGATGCATATTGGAAGGACCCCGCCGACAACGATGTTGACAACCTCCACTGGCGTCTGAAATACAACAAGGAGAACCGTGGCGACCTCTACGCTACTCACGGCCTTGGCCCCGTTGCACAGTGTCTCGACATTCACCGTGGCGACCGTTTCACCACACTCGTTGCTATGGATACAGAGCCTTTCTTCGGCAAAGCACTTGTAAAGGAGAAAACAGGTAAAGAGTGCAAGGAGTTCCGCAATGGCGACCACACCACTACACTTATGCGTACTGCAAACGGTAAGGTTGTTGAGATTCAGCACAACGTTATGACTCCCCAGCCCTACAACCGTTTGTTCAAGCTCACAGGTACAAAGGGTTATGCAACCAAGTATCCCACACCCGAGCTTGCACTCTCAGGCGAGGCTCTCAAAGGCACAGGCGCTCCCCAGGTTGACAACCTCAACGCCCACGGCTTTATGAGCGCAGAGCAGAGAGATGCTATGATGGCAAAATACTATCACCCCATCCTCAAGAAGTATGTCGAGAAAGGTCGCGACCTTGGTCACGGCGGTATGGACTTCGTGATGGATTCACGTCTTGTTTACTGCTTGCAGAATGGTCTTCCCCTCGATATGGACGTATATGATATGGCTGAGTGGTGCTGCTTGGGAGAGCTCGGTACATTGTCAATGGACAACAACTGCGCACCTGTGACATTCCCCGACTTTACTCGCGGTCACTGGAACGAGGTTAAGGGTTACAAGCACGCATATGCTGCTCCCGAGGTTGAGGCTGCCACAGAGGCTGCTGCCGAGGCTTACACAGCTGCACAGAAAGAGGTTACAGCTAAAGCTGAGCTCTGGAAGTTGTACGATGCAGTGAAGGCTGCCGAGACACCTGCTGCAAAGGCAAAGGCTCAGAAAGCATTTGACAAGGCTCGCGCTGCTGCCGAGAAGAAAATCGACAAGGCAGTTAAGAAGGCTTTGAAGAAGTAATTTCAATCTTTCCGAACAAATATCCAAGGGGCGCCTCGCGAGGCGCCCCTTGTTTTTGCATTGTGCAGCATTGGCCCATCTTGTCAGTTGAATAATATCTCTCCTCCTTGTCAGTTTTGAAACAAATGCAGCAAACAAAACTTGTCTAATTTTGTAAAAAAGTTGCGTTAAACGGCTCTGATTGCTTATTTTTTGAAAAAAGTATGCATTAAATTTTGTAACATTTTAGGATAAGAAAAAAATATTTATAAATTTGCGCCTCAATAAGAATTTGTAAAAGAAAAGATAAAAAAAGAAGACGTTATGATAGCTGTATTGAAGAATGGCGTTACAAAAGCGCAGCGCGACAACCTTATCCATTGGCTGGAGTCGCAGAAAGTGAGAGTTCACGTGTCGGAGGGCGAGATGCAAACGGTGCTCGGCCTCATAGGCGATACAAGTAAAATAGATATAGACCTTCTTTCGGGCTTGGAAATCATAGAGAATGTTACTCGAATAAGCGAGCCCTTCAAAAGTGCCAACCGTCGTTTCCACCCCGAGGACACAATTGTTGAGGTGGGCAGCGGTGAAAACAGAGTGAAAATAGGTGGTGGCCACTTTGCCATTATGGCAGGCCCCTGTTCGGTTGAGTCGGAGGAACAGATACTCACCATTGCCAGGGCCGTCAAGGCATCGGGTGCCAACATTCTGCGCGGTGGAGCCTTCAAACCCCGTACATCGCCCTACGATTTTCAGGGCTTGCGTGCCGAGGGCCTTCAGTTGCTGTTGAAGGCGCGCAAAGCTACAGGCCTCCCCATTGTAACGGAAATAATGAGTGCGGCACACCTCGACCTCTTTGCCGATGTTGATATCATTCAGGTGGGTGCGCGCAATATGCAGAACTTTGAACTTCTCAAGGAGCTTGGCCGTTCTAACAAGCCCATCCTTCTGAAGCGCGGTCTTTCGGCCACCCTCAAGGAGCTCCTTATGAGTGCCGAATATATTATGTCCGAGGGTAACGAGCGGGTGATGCTTTGCGAGCGTGGTATTCGCAGTTACGACAACTACACCCGTAACGTGCTCGACCTTGCAGCAGTTCCCGTGCTCCACGGCCTCACCCACCTGCCTGTGGTTGTCGATCCCAGCCACGCAACAGGCGTTTCGCGCCTTGTGCGTCCTATGGCTTGCGCAGCCTGTGCCGCAGGTGCCGACGGCCTTATCATTGAGGTGCACAACGACCCCGCCCACGCTCTTTGCGATGGTGCGCAGTCGCTCACTCCCGCACAGTTTGACGAGGTGGCATCGCGCGTGCGTGAGATACGCAGCATAATGCACTAACCCCCCCCGGCCTTATGAAGGTAGGTATAGTTGGTTTAGGGCTTATAGGTGGTTCCGCAGCAAAGGCATTCAAAGCTGCGGGCCACACCGTTTATGGATATGACATAGATGCCACAGTGCTGGGTTATGCCCGCCTCGATAGTACCATAGACAAGGAGCTTGCGAAAAACACATTGCCCCAGTGCAACCTCATACTCCTTACCGCCACCCCCGCGGCAGTCATCGGCTATCTTGCCGATAATGCGCCACACATAGCCCCACAGGCTTTGGTTGTGGATTTTTGCGGTACCAAGCGCGCCGTGTGCGAGCAGGGCTTTGCCCTTGCCGCGCAGTATGGTTTCACGTTTGTGGGTGGTCACCCTATGGCCGGCCTTCAATATTCGGGATATAAGCATTCCCGCGCCACGCTTTTTGGCGGAGCATCTTTTATTATGGTACCGCCCGTGCACGACGACATCAATCTGCTCGACAGAGTGAAGCAGGCACTTGCCCCGCTCGACTTCAAGAAATTCGTGGTTACAACGGCCGATTTCCACGACCGTATGATAGCCTACACGTCGCAAATGTGCCACGTTGTGTCCAATGCCTTTATAAAGAGCCCGTCGGCACAGTATCACAAGGGTTACAGCGCTGGTAGTTTCCGCGATTTCACCCGCGTGTCGCGCCTCAACGAAAAGATGTGGACCGAGCTGTTCCTGGAGAACCGCGAGAATCTCCTTGCCGAGCTCGATTTGTTAATAGACTCCCTCAACCAATATCGCGATGCTATGGCGGCAGGCGATGCCGATACCCTTTGCCGTTTGTTGCGCGAGGGGCGTATAGCCAAGGAGGAAACAGAAAAATAATATGTCTCATAAAACAATACACGTAACGGCATCGCGCAGTTACGATATATACATTGGCGACAACATACTTCCGCAGATAGGGGAGTTTATAGCGCCGTTAGTGGGGAAGTGCCGCGTGGCGCTCCTCACCGATAGTAATGTGGATGCCCTCTATGGCAACCGCATAATGGGCTATCTGCAGGCAGCGGGTTATGCCCCCTGCAAATATGTCATCCCTGCAGGCGAAGCCTCCAAGTGCGCCGAAAATCTATTGGCCTTCCTCAGTTTCCTGGCCACGGAGCAGCTCACCCGCAGCGATGCGGTGATAGCCTTTGGCGGCGGTGTGGTGGGCGACCTTGGCGGCCTCTCGGCATCGCTCTATTTGCGAGGTGTTAAGTATATACAGGTGCCCACCACCTTGTTGGCCGCCGTGGATAGCTCGGTAGGTGGTAAAACCGCCATAGATATCCCCGCAGGCAAGAACTTGGTAGGCAGTTTCTATCAGCCCTCGTTGGTTTGCTGCGATACCTCGCTTATGGACACCCTCCCCGCAAATATCTATCGCGACGGTTGTGCCGAGGTGGTTAAGTATGGCGTAATTCTCGACAAGAATTTATATGACACCCTGCACACCGTGCCCTTTGAACGCGGCAGCGTGGTGGCCCGTTGCGTTGAAATAAAGCGCGATGTGGTGCAGCAGGACGAGTTCGACAACGGCCTTCGTGGCCTTTTGAACTTCGGTCACACATTCGGCCACGCCATAGAGAAACTGAGCAATTTTGCAGTGTCGCACGGCGAGGCGGTAGCCAAGGGTATGGTTATTGCAGCCAGGATAGCCCCCCTGTGTGGCTATAGCGACATTACCGAGGAACTGTCCGCACTGTTGCAACGTTATGGTTTCGACCTTGCCTGCAACTATTCGGCCGACGATATGTACACATCAATCCTTTCCGACAAAAAACGCCGTGGCGGCAATATATCCATTGTGCTGCCGCGCGAGGTGGGGCAATGTGTGCTGCACACTGTGACTGTTGAGGAACTGAAAGAACTGTTGAACAAAGTAATATAATAATATGGAGAAACGCGTAAACGGTATGTTGGATGGGGTGGTGGTGCTCCCGCCATCAAAATCGCAAGCTCATCGCCTGCTCATATGTGCGGCGTTGGGCAGTTCACCCTGCACCCTTGCGTGCAGCAGCGTGAACGACGACATCCTGGCCACTATGCGCTCTCTCAATGCCCTCGGTGCCGATATAAAATATAACGACGGAGTCTTTACCGTGAACCCTGTGAGGTTGCAAAGGGGCGGCACGCTCGACTGTGGCGAGAGCGGTTCCACGCTGCGCTTCCTTATGTCGGTGGCGGCTGCCCTTGGTGCCGATGCCACCTTTGTGGGCAGCGGCAAGCTGCCCACCCGCCCAATGGGCGACCTATGCAATGTGCTTGCGCAGCACGGTATATCCTTCCGCCGTCACACAGCCGGCCTCGAACTGCCTGTAACTTGCAGCGGCACCCTGCAAAGCGGTAAATATTCGTTGCCGGGCAACATATCGTCGCAATATCTCACGGGCCTGCTGTTCGCCCTGCCTATTCTCGATGGCGACAGCGAAATAGAGATTACGGGCGGCCTCACAAGTGCATCGTACATAGAAATGACTTTAGATGCGCTGCGCATTGCCGGTGTGACGGTCGATAGGCGTGGCGATAGCTATTATATAAAAGGAAATCAAAAATACAGCCTGCCAAGCAACCTGGTGGTAGAGGGCGACTGGTCCTCGGCTGCCTTTTGGGTGGTGGCAGGCGTAGTGGGCAAGCACCCCATTGTGGTGCGTGGCGTGTCACCCCACTCCTTGCAGGGCGACAGACGCATAATAGACCATTTGCGTCTTATGGGTGCTTTTATAGAGATAACCCCCGACGGAATCGTGGCAATGCCGTCGCAACTGTTCGGTACCGAGCTCGACTGCACCGACACCCCCGACCTCGTGCCCATCCTCTCCATTGCTGCTGCGGCAGCCAATGGCACAACCTTGTTTACCAATGTGGGGCGTTTGCGCTTTAAGGAGTGCGACCGCTTAGAGGCTATGAAAAACGTGCTTGCCACGGCCGGTATATCCTCCATTGTGGGCGAGGATACATTCACCGTCGTTGGCGGGCAGCCCGTTGCGCAATGCCCTGTAGATAGCTGTGGCGACCATCGCATAGCTATGTCGGCAGCCGTGCTGTCAACCATTTCGGCAGGCACAACTGCCATTATGGGTGCCGAGTGTGTGGCAAAATCGTACCCATCGTTTTTTGAGGATTTTGCAGCCCTTGGTGGCAATATTATGGAATGAACAATAAAAATATTACGAATATGGACTTAGAAGAACTACGCAAACAGATTGACGAAATCGACACCCAAATGTGCGACCTCTTTGCAAAACGTATGCAAGTGGTGAGCGAGGTTGGGCGCTACAAGAAAGAGAACAACCTACCCGTATATCACCCATCACGTGCACGCACCGTGCTGCACAATGTGTCGCGCCGCCTGGGCCCCGAATTCGAAGGCTATGGCCGCACACTCTATCGCACCATATTTGACCTAAGCGAGTCTTACGAAACACGTATGCTTGCGCAGGGTTCCGAGTTTTACGACAGGATAAAAGAGATAACCTCGGTGCCTCCACAGCCCTTCCCCAAACGTGCTTCGGTGGCTTGTGCAGGTTGCGAGGGCTCATATGCTCACCTGGCATCGGAGCGTCTTTTCGATTTGCCCGATATTATGTATATGAATGGCTTCGAGGGCGTGTTCAAGGCTGTTTCAAGCGGCTTGTGCGAGTATGGCGTGTTGCCCATTGAGAACTCGCTTGCCGGTTCGGTAAACGCCATATATGACCTCTTGTCGGAATACAATGTGAGCATCGTGCGCGGCGTGCGCCTTAAGGTAGATCACGCGCTGCTTGGAGTTCCCGGTGCGAAACTCTCCGATATACGCGAGATATATTCGCACCAGCAGGCCATAAGCCAGTGTTCGGAGTTCCTCTCAACCCTCAATAATGTGCGTGTCATTGCAATGGAGAACACAGCCGAGGCAGCCCGTATGGTGGCACAGGCAGGCGACCGCACAAAGGCGTCACTCTCCTCCCGTCTGTGTGCCGAGCTTTATCAGATGCAGGTGCTCAAATCATCGGCGCAGAATCGCGATAACAACTACACCCGTTTCATATGCATTGCCAAGGAGCCCAAAATATACTCGGGTGCCGACCGCACAAGTGTAATGATAAACATACCCAACCGCCCGGGCACGCTCTTCCGCATATTATCGCGTTTCAATGCCACAGGCGTCAACCTCGTAAAGCTCGAGAGCCGTCTTATCCCCGAGCGCGAGTTCGAGTATCGTTTCTATTTCGACATAGAGGCATCGGTCTATAGCACCGAATTCCTCTCGCTTATGTGTGAGTTGCACGACTGTGGCGAGCAGTTCAAATACTTTGGTACTTACGCCGAAATAATTTAGCTATGAAGGTGCTTGTAATAAACGGCCCCAACCTCAACCTTCTGGGCCTGCGCGAGCCTGCTCTCTACGGCGCCCGCAATTTTGCCGCCCTGCAGGAGTTCATCCGCTCGTCGGCTGCCGCAATAGGGGTTGATGTGGAACTTTTCCAGTCCAATCATGAGGGTGCTATAGTGGATGCCATCCAAGCCGCATACGGTGTGTTCGATGCCATCCTCATAAACCCTGCGGCCTACACCCACACAAGTGTGGCTATTCTGGATGCTCTAAAAGCGGTGGCACTGCCCACGGTGGAGGTACATCTCACCGATATATCCACCCGCGAGGAGTTTCGCCGTTTCTCTTTCGTTTCGCTCTATGCGCAAAAGACCATTTGTGGCAAGGGCTTCGACGGTTACAAAGAGGGGCTTGAATATATTAAATCGTTGCAGTAAACCGTTGAAGATGACTAAAAAGTGTATTTGGTTCCCCAAATTTGGCTGCACTCGTTGTAAAATCACAAAGTAAACTTTGCATTTAACTCGTTTGCACAAATTTTTTGCGTTACGCTTGCCTTCAAAATCCTCATTTACGCCCAGTAAAC
>JAFVSR010000081.1 GCA_017503645.1 Bacteroidaceae bacterium
CCTGTTGCAAAAAGGAGATAAAATAGCGCTGATGACACCGGTGTTCACCCCCTATATAGAGATTCCGCAATTAAGACGATACAGATACAACGTAACCAACATACCTGCCAACAAGATGGACAAGGATGGGTTGCACCTATGGCAGTATGACGAGCGCGAGATAAACAGACTGCGCTCCACCGACTACAAAGCGCTGTTTATTGTGAACCCGAGCAACCCGCCAAGCTATGCCATAAGCAGCGACACGGTGAAGCAACTGGTGGATATTGTGGAGAGGTGGAACCCCAATCTTATGATTGTGACCGATGATGTATATGCAACGTATGTACCCGGGTTCCAATCGCTCTATGCAGCCCTGCCGCACAACACTATATGTGTATATTCGTTCTCCAAATATTTCGGCGCCACGGGATGGAGGCTTGCCGTGACCGCGCTGCACCGCGACAATATCTTCGACACCCTGCTCAAACGGCTTCCGCGCAAGCGCAAGGGAGAATTGCAGGAGCGCTACGGCTCCATAAGCCACAATGTGGAGGAGATGCGTTTCATAGACCGTATGGTTGCCGACAGCCGCCAGGTGGCACTGAACCACACAGCGGGGCTCTCGCTACCGCAGCAGATGCAGATGTCACTCTTTGCGCTCTACTCCATAATAGACAAGCGCGAGGGTGACAAATTCCGCGAGAATATGCACCGTATTATTCAAGAGCGATTGCATACGCTGTGGGAGAGTATGGGATTCACCCTGCCGCCCGACACCCTGCGCGCAGGATATTATTCCGAAATAGACCTGCTTGTGTGGGCTGTAAAGTTCTATGGCAACGATTTCGCCGACTACTTGCGGCTCAACTACAGCCCGCTCGATGTAGTCTATCGCCTTGCCACAGAGACATCGCTTGTGGTACTCAACGGTGGCGGATTCGACGGCCCCGAGTGGAGCATACGCGTGTCGCTTGCCAACTTAAAGGAGGAGGATTACGCCACCATTGGGCGATGCGTGAGAGGCATACTCGATTCGTATGCCGAAAGATGGAAAAAGAGCCTGCCGATGGTAGAATAAAAAAAGAGTTCGCAATTTTAGAATTGCGAACTCTTTTTTTAGATTATAGATGTTTATTTTCTCTTATTCACCATAGCATCGATGGCAGCCACAGCCGTCACGTTAAGGATTTCCTGAACAGAGCTCTCGAAATCTATAAAGTGAATAGGCTTGTTCAATCCCATCTGGATGGGGCCGATAATCTCGGTGTCGGGGCTCAATGCTTGCAACATCTTGTATGACGAGTTGGCCGAATTGAGGTTGGGGAACACCAGGGTATTCACATCCTCACCTTTGAGTTTGTTGAAAGGATATTTATTGTCGCGCAACTCACGGTTCATAGCCACGTTCACCTGCATCTCGCCGTCAATCTTCCAGTCGGGGAACTCGCGGTGCATATACTCAACGGCTTTTTGCACATTTTCGGCGCTACCACCCTTGTCGGTGCCGAAGTTGGAGTATGACACCATTGCAATCTTGGGCTCGTGATTGAAGAAACGCACCGATTTTTCGGCAAGGCGTGCAATGTCAACAAGCGTTTCGGTAGTGGGCGCACGGTTGATGAGGGTGTCGGCCACAAAGTATGTTCCTTTCTTTGAGTTAAGGATGTGCATAGTGGCAAAATGGTTAAAACCGGGCTGCACACCTATCACCTCCTTGGCCACCTTGATGGTATTTGAGTATTTTGTGTAGAGACCGGTTACGAATGCATCGGCATCGCCTGTTTCCACCATCATCATACCAAAGTAGTTGCGTTCGAACATCTTGTCGTTGGCCTCCTCAAAGGTGTAGCCCTTGCGCTGGCGCTTGTCGGCAAGTATTCTTGCATAACGCTCGCGACGAGGAGCTTCGTTGGGGTGACGCAGATTCACCACCTCTATTCCCTCGAGGCTCAAACCGAGTTCTTTTGCAATTTTTGCTATAATCTCGTCGTTTCCAAGAAGAATAGGCTGGCAGATACCCTCCTCTTTGGCCTTTACGGCAGCCTTCATCATAGAGGCGTGTGCTCCTTCGGCAAATACCACACGCTGCATATCGGTGCGCGCCATTTCGTATATCTGCTGTGTGAGTTTCGACTCGCGGCCCATAAACTCGAGCAGATGCTCTTTGTAAGCATCCCAGTCGGTGATAGTTTTGCGGGCCACGCCACTCTCTATGGCCGCCTTGGCCACTGCTGTGGATACCTCAACAAGCAGACGAGGATCGACAGGTTTGGGTATAAAGTAGTCACGGCCGAATGTGAGGTGGTTTACGTGATATACCTTGTTCACAATCTCAGGAACAGGCTGTTTTGCCAAATCGGCTATGGCACGCACGGCGGCAAGTTTCATCTCCTCGTTAATGGCCACGGATGCGGTGTCGAGCGCTCCACGGAAGATGTAGGGGAAGCCTATTACGTTGTTTATCTGGTTAGGATAGTCGGAGCGACCGGTGCTCATAAGCACATCGGGGCGGCTCTCCATAGCATCCTCGTATGTAATTTCGGGTGTGGGGTTGGCAAGTGCAAACACAATAGGGTCCTTGGCCATTGAGCGTACCATATCTTTTGAAAGCACATTGCCCTTTGAAAGGCCCAGGAACACATCGGCACCCTTCACGGCCTCCTCGAGTGTGTTTATATCGGTGCGCGATGTAACAAACTCCAGTTTCTCGGGGGTGAGGTTGGTGCGGTTGGCATTGATAACACCGCGGCTGTCAAGCATCACCACATTCTCTTTCTTTACACCAAGTGCAATGTATAGTTTGGTGCAGGAGATTGCGGCGGCACCGGCACCATTCACTACAACCTTTACCTCGGAAATATTCTTGCCGTTCACCTCCAATGCGTTCAAAAGACCGGCTGCCGATATGATGGCTGTTCCGTGCTGGTCGTCGTGCATCACGGGGATATCGAGCTCCTCCTTAAGGCGACGTTCTATTTCAAAGCACTCGGGCGCCTTTATATCCTCCAAGTTTATACCACCGAATGTGGGCGATATAGCTTTAACGGCCTCAATGAACTTGTCGGGGTCGGTTTCGTCAACCTCGATATCGAACACGTCGATACCTGCATATATCTTGAACAAGAGGCCCTTACCCTCCATCACGGGCTTGCCGCTGAGGGCACCTATGTTGCCAAGACCAAGAACCGCGGTACCGTTTGATATAACGGCCACAAGGTTACCTTTATCGGTATATCGGTATGCATTCTGAGGATCCTGTTGAATCTCAAGACAGGGCTCTGCAACACCGGGTGAATAGGCAAGGCAGAGGTCGGCCTGTGTGAAATAGGGTTTTGTGGGTACTACCTCAATTTTTCCCGGGCGTTTGCCCTCGTGGTAGTTAAGAGCATCTTCTTTATTTATCTTTGCCATAATGTTCTTGTTTGTTTAATGCCCGCAGGCATTCTGTTTTTACTTTTTTATAATTGCTTGAAGAACTCGTCGCCGGCAACTCCCACTCCAAAGAGTGCGAAATCGTAGCGCACCGGGTCGCTTGGACAAAAGGCGCGCAACTGCGCCGTGAGTTCCTCCACTGTTTTACGGTCGTTTTGCGTGCGGGTGATAAGCCCCAATGCCCGCCCCGTGCGTGCCACGTGCACGTCGAGAGGTATCATCAACTTCGAAGGGGCAACATCTTGCCATATTCCCAAATCCACTATCCCGTCTTGGCGGCAGAGCCAGCGCAGCATCATATGCAGGCGCTTGCAGGCCGAAGCCGGCTTTCCCTTAGCAGCCACAGGGTTGGATATATGCTTGGTATATATATTCTCATTGGCTGCCGACAACTCGCCACGCAGCAACGAGATACCATCCCAAACATCGCACTGTGTAAAAAGCGGCTCCATAGAGCCATATTTGCTGTATATATTCTGTAATCCGTTGCACAGATAGACAAAATCTCTAACAAAGAATGTGCGGTGTATGTTATCGGTTCCGCACAATGAGTGGAACTTACCACTCATTATATAGTCGTAGGGCTTGCCACCCATAATGCCGAAAAGCATTTTGTTGCCCGAATTTATAATCATTCGGCGGTTGCCCCAGGCAATTACCGATGCAAGCAGTGCAGCTATCTCAATATCGCGTTTGTCGCGGAATTGGTGCGGAAACTGCACGGGGTCATCCTTTATAAACTCCTTGCAGTTGTACTGCGCAGCCTTTTCGTCGAGCAGCTGTTTGAGCCTCTCCATTCTGCTTTCATTAAAGAGCCTCCATTGCCCGAGCCATCTCCTCGGCTACAGCCGATGATGCGGGCACAAGTGGCAAACGAAGCACATTTTCGCACTTGCCCAATATATTGAGGGCGAGCTTTGCCCCTGCAGGGTTGCCATCTACAAAAAGCAGGCGGTATAGCTCCTGATATTTGCAGTTCAAACGACGAGCCTCCTCTGTGTTGCCTGCCTGCATTGCGCGTACCAGTTTTATAAGTTCGACAGGGAAGGCGTTTGAGAATACCGAAATTACGCCTACACCGCCCATCTTCATTATATCCACGGTGAGAGCATCGTCGCCCGAGAGCACATCAAAACCTGCCGGTTTGATATCCATTAGATGCGATATCTGCTGCAGATTGCCCGATGCCGCCTTAAGGCCCACAATATTCTTGCATTCGCGTGCCAGACGCACGGTTGTTTCGGGGAGCATATTCACTCCTGTGCGACCGGGAACATTGTATAGATATATGGGAAGCTCGGTAGCTTGGGCTATTGCCTTGAAATGGCAATACATACCCTCCTGAGTGGGTTTGTTGTAGTATGGTACTATTGATAGGATGGCATCGATACCGCTGAGGTCCTCGGTTTTCAGTTCGTTTACAACTGCATACGTGTTATTGCCGCCCACACCAAGCATTATGGGTATGCGGCCGTTCACCTGTTTTATGATGCGCTTTCGGGCTTCACGTTTTTCCTCTATTGTGAGTGTGGGGGTTTCTCCTGTTGTACCGTGAACGCAAAGGAAATCGGTACCGCAATCGAGGTGCATCTGCACCAAGGCTTCAAGGGCGGGATAATCTACCTCGCCTGCTTGCGTGAAGGGTGTGACTATGGCAACACCCGCTCCGGTAAGTCTTTTTTGCATCATAAATTACTATAAAAATTTTTCGTCGCAAAATTACATCAAATATTGCCAATTACAGCATTTTTCAATAACAAATATTAGGCAAAATATGAATTTATATAAAATAATTTCCAGAATTGCAAACATATTATCATTCCGCATATACACACAGGAAAGACGGTCGCTTGAGCGAAGGGCCGCTACTCACCCGTGCCTGCAAGCATTTGCAGGAATTCATCCTCGGTTACAAGCCTTATATTCAATTTATTGGCTTTTTCGAGCTTGGAAGGACCCATATTATCGCCAGCAAGAATAAAGGAGGTTGCCTTGCTCACACTGCCCACACTCTTGCCACCGTTGCGTTCTATCATATCCTTGTACTCGTCGCGCGAATGGTGGGTAAACACGCCGCTTATCACTATGCTTTTGCCCGCGAGAATATCGGTGCGGCCCTGCAGCACCTCCTCCTCAATCTCGAATTTGAGGCCTGCCGCACGCAGTTTTTCCACTATTTCCCTGTTATGCGGAGTGGCAAAGAACCCGTTTACACTTGCGGCTATGCGCTCGCCTATATCATCCACAGCCATAAGGTCGCTCACCGATGCATTCATTATGGCATCTATGTTGCCGAATGCACGGACAAGGCGTTTTGCCACCGTGGCACCCACGTGGCGTATTCCCAGAGCAAAAAGCACACGTTCGAACGGCACATTGCACGACTGCTTTACGGCCGCAAGAAGATTATCCACGCTCTTTGCGCCCAGGCGGGGAAGCAACAGGAAATCCTCCTCCTGCAAGCGATAGAGGTCGGTTATATCTTTTATGAGCCCATAATTGAAAAGCATCTCCACGGTTTCGGGGCCTATTGTTTCTATGTTCATAGCCTCGCGCGACACGAAATGCTCTATGCGGGCACGCATCTGCGGGGCGCAGCCACGCTCGTTGGGGCAGTAATGGGCAGCCTCGCCCTCGTTGCGCACAAGCGGAGTGCCGCACACGGGGCACTTGGTTATGAATTTCACCTTGTTGCCAAGCAGCAGACGGGCATCGGTGTCCACACCTGTGATTTTTGGAATTATCTCACCACCCTTTTCCACATACACCATATCGCCTATGTGAAGGTCGAACTTTTCTATTATATCCGCATTGTGCAGCGAGGCGCGTTTTACTATGGTACCCGAAAGGAGCACAGCATCGAGGTTGGCCACCGGAGTGACCACACCTGTGCGCCCCACCTGATAGGTAACCTCGTTCAGGCGTGTGAGGGCGCGCTCGGCTTGGAACTTATACGCAATGGCCCAACGAGGCGACTTTGCGGTGTAGCCAAGATTCTTTTGCTGGCGCAGGGAGTTGACCTTGAGCACTATACCATCGGTGGCAACAGGCAGTTCCTTGCGCGCGGTGTCGAAGTGGTCGATGAAGGCAAACACCTCATCGAGGGTGCGGCACTTGCGGGTTGTGTCGGAAATTTTGAAGCCCCACTCGCGGGCAGCCTCAAGATTTTCGTAGTGCCCCGTGGCGGGCAGCTCCTCGCCAAGCATAAAATAGAGGTAGGCATCGAGTTTGCGCTTGGCAACCTCGGCAGGGTCCATCAGCTTCAACGTGCCCGACGCGGCGTTGCGTGGGTTGGCAAACAGTGGTTCACCGGCACGTTCGCGCTCGGCGTTCAACTCCTCAAACACCTTCCACGGCATAAGTATCTCGCCGCGTATCTCAAACTCGGCCGGCCATCCGCTGCCTTTGAGCACAAGTGGCACAGAGCGTATGGTTTTCACGTTGGCGGTGACATCGTCGCCCTTTTCACCATCGCCGCGTGTGACGGCCTGCACCAGCTTGCCGTCGCGGTATGTGAGGGATATTGAGGAACCATCGAATTTCAGTTCGCAACAAATTTCAAATTCCTCGTTCAACGCACGCTTCACACGCTCGTAGAAATCGGCCACCTCACTTTTTGAGTAGGTATTGCCAAGCGACAGCATAGGATATTTATGTGCCACCTGCTTGAAGCCCTTGGCAATATCGCTGCCCACGCGTTGGGTGGGCGACGAGGGGTCGAACATCTCGGGATGAGCATCCTCGAGTTCTTGCAGTTCGCGCAACAAGGCATCAAATTTGAAATCACTTATTGTGGGAGCTGAAAGGACATAATAGTTATGGTTATGTTCGTGCAACTGCTTGCGCAGTTGTAATATACGTTCTTGCGGAGTCATTCTCTTTAATTATTAACGAAGGGAACGCCATTGCGCCCCACCCTGTTTGCTTGCGCGAATTTACTAATTTATTTACAGCAAGCGAGCAAAAGCAACCATTTATTTGCAACTACCGACATAAAAAAAATAAAAAAAGAGGCTGACTAAAAAGTATTTTTTAGCAGCCTCATTTTGCAGGGAGATGAATAAAAAGATGTAGTTTAAGGCTTGCGCAGCCTGAAAAACCGCAGTTTACTAAGCGTAAATGAGGATTTTGAAGGCAAGCGTAACGCAAAA
>JAFVSR010000009.1 GCA_017503645.1 Bacteroidaceae bacterium
ATGTCACCAAGGGTACATCGCATCCACTCTTCGCAGAACTCAGGAAATCTCAAATTAGGTACATTGCCCTGCGGGCGAAGTTCCCCACGCTCGGCATAGCCGGAATAAATTCCGCTCTGCTCTCTCTTATTGGGTACATTAAGGAGTTTTTATGTGTAAATTGTATGTGAGTTAAAAAATATTTACAATTATGACAGAATTTAAGACTTTTAGAGAGATTTCTATTCTTTGGAGAGAAGAAAAAAGAAAGTATGTGAAACTTTCAACCATTTCGGTTTATGCAATCATTCTTGAAAATCATCTTTTCCCGGCTTTTGGTGATAACATAAAAGCTATAGAAGAATCCAATGTGCAATGTTTTGTTTTTAACAAGTTGAATGCCGGGTTAAATCAGAAAACTGTAAAGGATTTTTTGATTGTACTGAAAATGGTCTATCGTTTTGCTGTGAAACTTGGTCTAATGGAGCATCGTGAATGGGATGTTAAATTCCCTATATCGCAAGAGCGAACAGGGATCGATGTTTTGAGTATTGCGAATCATCGCAGATTGGTCAAATTTATCACACAGAATTTTACATTTCGCAATCTTGGTATTTTGCTTTGCTTGCACACCGGTATGCGTATTGGCGAGGTCTGTGCCTTAAAATGGGAGGATATTGATATAGCACAAGGTATAATAAATGTAAAACGAACCATTGAACGCATTTATATTATTGAAAACGGAAATCGACATACTAAGCTAATCATTTCAACACCCAAAACCAAAAATTCCATTAGAGAAATACCGCTATCTAGAGAGCTCATTAAAATGATAAAGCCGTTGAAGAAAGTTGTAAATAGTGCATTCTTTGTACTCACAAATGAATGTAAACCAACTGAGCCAAGAACTTATCGCAATTATTATAAATCTGTTTTGCATAATCTTCAAATTCCTCTTTTGAAATTTCACGGTTTGCGGCATAGTTTTGCAACTCGTTGCATTGAGAGCCAGTGTGATTATAAAACAGTGAGCGTGATTTTGGGTCACGCAAATATTAGCACAACACTTAACTTATATGTTCACCCGAACTTTGAACAGAAGAAAAAATGTATTGAAAAAATGACTAAACGATTGAAATAGTATTTTAGTTAGTTTATCAATAATCCGCCCCAATAAGTATGAAGAACTTTCTGGGGCGGATTAAAATGGGGCGGTGTTAATTTTTTTTTTGCCATAGGTGAAATATCCCGATATTATAAAAAATATAGGAACTGCGCATCTGATTATAGGTGTAATTGCTATATCCTAAACATCGGGTTGCGGGGTGTGTATGAATATAACAAGAATTGCGCATATAAATTTAAGCGTGTCTATGAAATAGCTCTCATATATTCCGTATTTTTGTAAAAATAGCAGTTTATATCTCCTCAATCAGCGCCTTGTAAAGCGGCGACAGTGCCAGCACCTGCCTGTTGCCGAAAACAAACATCTGGCGGCGGGCGCGGGTAATGGCTACGTTTAGTTTGCGGTCAATGGGTCTGCCCTGTGCATCGGGCACGGGTGCCGAGAGAATATCTATCTGCGATGGGTTGTTTATGGTGGTGCCAAAGAGGATAATCTCGCGTTGCGAGCCCTGGAAACGCTCCACTGTGTCTATTACAATATCCTTGCTGTCGGGGATGTTTAGTTTTGCTATCTCCTTGGTTACCATTGCTATCTGGCTGCGGAAGGGTACTATCACGCCCACCTCGCGCGACGGGTTGCAGGGCTGCCCGTTTGCGGTGCGCACCCTGTAATATGCCTCTGCAAAGAGGGCTATTTCGCGTGCCTCGCAGCGGTTTATTTTTGGATTGCTGTTTTCGTTTTCTTCGGCGGTCTCTATGAATGCGGCTCTTTTGGTGGCGATGAGGGCTTGTCGGCTATTGTTCTTATCATATACGCGATACTCTAACTCCTCCTGTTGATGGGGCAGGGGGATGGGCTCCAATATGCCGTCGTAGAAATATTTGTTGGCAAAACGGTTTATTGCAGGGTGCATACGCCCCTGCCTGTAAAGCGTGGCGGTGATGCCCTCTACGGGGTGCTTGTGGTAGTGGTTGTACAGCCTTTCGAATAACGATGTGGCGTGGTCGGTTATTCCTATGGCATTGAGCCGCTTGCTCTTTACTTTGGTGGTTGCGGGGTTTTGTGCCACCACGGCAGGCAGTTGCTTGGTGTCGCCTATGAGTATGAATTTATTTATTGCCGTTTCGCCGTGCGGTGTGGTGGCGGCAAGCAGACCTGCGAGCTGCGACTCCAATATCTGCGTGGCCTCGTCTATTATTGCCACATCGAAGCGCTTTAATGCAAACAGTTCCTTGCGCCCCGTGAGCGATGCCACGGTGCCCACCACTATGCGGCACTGCTGCATAGTGGCTTTTATCTGTTCGCGGTTGCTGCAGTGCGCTATCACGTTCTTCAGCAGGTGGGGGCGGTGTTGCGGTGCGCAACTTTGCTCGCTGCCTATGCGTATGTATGCGGGCTTTTGCGCCAGGCTTTCGAGTGCTTCGCATATCTCATCCACTGCGCGGTTTGTGTACGATGCCAGCAGTATGTTATCGCCGTCGTGGTCGTGGAACTCCTGTACCATACTCTTGAGTGCTTGCGATGTTTTTCCCGTGCCCGGCGGGCCCACAAGCATAAACAAATCTTCGGCCTGTTTAGCCTGCAACACAATTCTGTCTATGTATTCGTTGGTGTAGCGCCCCGCAAGTGTGCGGCTTTTGTCGGTGCGCGGTGTGCGGCGTGCAAGTAGCAGGCTTGTGCGCTCCTCGGGGGCGGTGAGCAGGCTGAAGAGGTCGCGGAAGGCGGCACGGAATGTGCTGTCGAGGTGGTCGTGCTCCATTGCATAGCGGCTGGTGCGCGGGTACAGGTTGTGGTTCCTCTGCTTGTGGCGCAAGCGCAGGACAATCTCCGTGGGTGTGATGCTTGTGAGCGTGCCACGTGTCACCTGCCTGTTTACGGCTGTGTGGTGCTCGTTGTCGCGGCGGTATATGAATACGGTGTCGCCGGCACGGAAGTTGGGGAAGAAATCCTCCTTGTATTGCGGTATCGAGAGGGTTATTTCACTTATTCCCTCCTCGTTGTCGAACTCTTTTATTTCCAGGTCGGTGAGTATGTTGCCGTTCTCCATCTTGGCCTCTAACGGTGCGTTCCATATGTCGGCAAAGCTGCGGCCTCGCTCATAATCGCCGTTGCCCACTTTGGCAAGGTGCATTTCGCGTGCCACAAAGGCTATGTTGCTGAAGAAATAGTCCTGCAACAGCTCGTCGGCTCCTTGTATGGGGTTTAGAATCTGCTCTATGCGGGGGCGCAGGTAGTTGCTCCATAGCCTGCCGCTGTCGCCGCGCTCGTTAAGGTCATCGGCCGTCATTTGCAGTAGGGTGGTGCGCAGCCCCTCTTTCCCCATTGCAATGAGCAGCGATACTATCTTGTTGCGCAGCATTAGCACGTGGCTTATCTCGGCAGGGCTGCTCTCCTCGCGGTAGAAACGGGGGTAACGCGAGTATAGCAGATAGGGGCGTATTGTTTCGCGCGGAATCTGCAGCGAGTAGCAGAGCATCTCCTTGTAGAGCGACATCTGTATTCGGTGCTCGGCTTTTGCACCGCCGCAGAACTCATCGGCCTTGCCCGATTTCAGTTCTATGAGGCTGCTGCAGTCGCTTTGCAACAGGTCTATGCGCCCTTGCAGGCCAAGCGCCTCGCAAAAGAACGACGGTTCCAGATACACCTTGTCGTTGCGCCTGGCGCTCTCCATATCCAATATGCCCGACGTGCCCACCTTTATCTGTATGTTGTTGAACTGCTGTCGTGCGAGGGTAAAGAAATTGTTGTCAATCTCGTTGCAGGCCGACAGCTGCAACGGGTATTCGCGGAAGAAGCGTTTCATAGAATCGCCGTATGTGGCGGGTTTGTCGCTACGCTCGTTCACACAATCGTCGAGGAACATATTGGCAGCCTCTCCAAGCAGGCGGGCAGCGCTGTCTATGCTCTTTTCAAAGAGGTTTATTATGTAGCCCATTGCGGGTGAGCCATAGGGTTGAATGCAACGTGCAAGCGACGATATGTCTATGAGGTAGTCGGGCTCCAGGATTATGTCGCGCGGGTGCAGAATGCCCTGCTCGTCGGTAGTGGCCGACAGTATGTTCAGTTTGCAGCCATCGCTTAGCAGGGCGGGCAGTTGCCTGTATGCGCTGTTTTGAGGGAGCGCCACAGTAATAGTGGCATCATTGTTGTCGTGCCCCGTGATGTACCCCTCTTTATATTCGGTGAATATTATTTGTGTTCTTAATATGCCTGCCGCTTTTTCCTGCATATAGCCGCCCTCTTATTCTTTTATTCTTATGGTGCTGTCCTTTGCCATAATGGTTGCAATGGAATCGCTGTAACGGGCCTGCATCCTTTCGAACCGCCTCCAGTTGCGCTTCACCTTTTTTACAAAAGAGAGTGTCTGTCTCCAGTCGCTGAACGAACCGTTGCGGCACACGCTGTCGGTGTAGAATTCGGGTTCTCCTTTTAATATAAGGAAACTATCTACATTCTCGTTCCACACATATCGCGGACGACCATACTTTTCGGCAAGATTCATTGCATCTCCTATGTGCCCTGCGCCGGCGTTGTACGATGCCAGTATGAAATTGGCACGCTCGTCAAAGTTTCTTATGCGACGGTATAGGTGGTCGAGATAGTCGAGCAATCCGGCCGCTGCCATAATGTTGGTTCGGGTGTCCATATGCAGGGAGTCGGGCACTCCCATCCCGCGCAGGGTGGCAGGCATCACCTGCATCACGCCGCAGGCTCCTACCTCCGATGTGGCGGTGCTGTCGAACCTCGACTCGGTGAATGCTATTGCCGCCACAAGTTTCCAATCCCACTGCAGAGTGTCGGCTGCTGCACGAAAATGGTGATCGTATGGCGACAGCTCCACATATGGCGATACATATGTGATTCTTGGTGCCGGTGGCACGGGGTAAACTCCTTCTACCTCGCCGCGGAAAATGGCATCGCCCTCTGTTACCGTGATAACAAAGGCTATGAGCAGCGCAAGCGGGTACAGGAATTTAAGTTGCATAGCGTGTTATTTCTTCAAAAAGTAGCCAATGGACATTTGCAGGGTTTTGATGGCTTTGGTGTTGTGCCCGCCCTGGGGTATTATTATATCGGCAAATTTCTTTGTGGGCTCTATGAACTCCCAGTGCATCTCCTTTACAATGCGCTCATAGCGCGAAATCACCGTTTCGGGTGTGCGCCCGCGCTCTATCACGTCGCGCCTTATGAGGCGTATGAGGCGGTCGTCGGCATCGGCGTCTACATATACCTTGAGGTCCATCAGGTCGCGCAGTTCGGGGCTCACAAGTGCCATTATACCTTCTATTATGATAATCTCCTTGGGTTCAATGTGCACCACCTCGGGCTGGCGCGTGCAGGTGATATACGAGTATGTTGGCTGCTCTATGGCCTTGCCCTCACGCAGCATAGTAATCTGCTCCACAAGCAGGTCCCAATCGAATGCATCGGGGTGGTCGAAATTTATGAACTGTCTCTCCTCCACGGGAACGTGGCTGCTGTCCTTGTAATACGAATCTTGTGGAATGACAACCACCGATGCTTCGGGCAGTGAATTTACAATCTCTTTAACCACGGTGGTTTTCCCCGAACCTGTTCCACCTGCAATACCAATGATATACATAATGCTATTTTGTTTTTATGTTGAGTGGCCTGTTGCAACAAGTGCAACCTCCTTTTGCAAATATAGTGAAAACCTCGGCATAAAACAAACTTGTTTGATTTTTATGCCGCGCTGCATCCGATATTGGTGTTTTATCTCAAATATTGTTGATAAAGGAACGAAACTTGTGCTTGTTTTCCCTTAAAATCTTTTCGTATTGCAGTATATTCTCGTATTATTTCATTTGTCATATAAATTTTTCATAGAATTTTGAACAAACTGCTATTTATAATGAAAGAATTTATTAAATTTGCAGAAAATCCCGCAAAGGGTAATTGCGACAGATTATTTTCTATTACTTAATATAAAGTATAAAATTATGGTAAATTACAAAGAACTTGGCCTTGTGAACACACGCGATATGTTTGCAAGAGCAATGAAAGGCGGTTATGCAATCCCTGCATTCAACTTCAATAATATGGAGCAGTTGCAGGCTATTGTTATGGCTGCAGTAGAGACAAAATCTCCCGTTATTCTTCAGGTATCGAGCGGTGCTCGCAAGTATGCTAACCAGACACTTCTCCGTTATATGGCCGAGGGTGCTGTTGAGTATGCAAAAGAGCTCGGTTGCGCTAACCCCGAAATCGTTCTTCACCTCGACCACGGTAACTCATTCGAGTTGTGCAAATCTTGTATCGATATGGGCTTCTCTTCTGTAATGATCGATGGCTCACACCTCCCCTATGAGGAGAACGTTGCTCTTACAAAGAAGGTTGTAGAGTATGCTCACCAGTACGATGTAACTGTTGAGGGCGAGCTTGGTATCCTTGCAGGTGTTGAGGACGACGTTGTTGCCGAGCACCACACATATACACGCCCCGAGGAGGTTGTAGATTTCGTTACAAAGACAGGTTGCGACAGCTTGGCTATCTCAATCGGTACTTCTCACGGTGCCAACAAGTTCAAACCCGAGCAGTGCACACGTAACGAGAAGGGTATCCGTGTTCCTCCCCCCTTGGCATTCGACGTTCTCGAAGGCTGTATGAAGGAGCTTCCCGGTTTCCCCATCGTTCTCCACGGTTCTTCTTCAGTTCCCCAGGAGGAGGTTGAGACAATCAACAAGTATGGTGGTGCATTGAAGGATGCTATCGGTATTCCCGAGGAGGAGCTCCGCAAGGCTGCTTCACTCGCAGTTTGCAAAATCAACATCGACAGCGACAGCCGCTTGGCTATGACAGCTGCTATCCGTGAGGTATTTGCAACAAACCCCGCAGAGTTCGACCCCCGCAAGTACTTGGGCCCCGCTCGCGAGAATATGAAGAAACAGTACATCCACAAGATTGTGAACGTACTTGGTTCCGACAATAAACTTGCTCAGTAATAAAGAGCTTATTTCTATGAAGATGACTAAAAAGCGTATTTTTGCGTTACGCTTGCCTTCAAAATCCTCATTTACGTTCAGTAAACTGCGGTTTTTCAGGCTGCGCAAGCCTTAAACTACATCTTTTTATTCATCTCCCAGCAAAATGAGGCTGCTAAAAAATACTTTTTAGTCAGCCTCATTTTTTTGTGCCATAAAATAGTTATCTTCGCAAAAAATAACACGCACACCACGATGAAAGAGATACAAAACATAGCCATAGCCGAGTACGACTATCCGTTGCCCGACGAGCGAATTGCAAAATATCCGCTTGCACAGCGCGATACGTCGAAGCTCCTATTATATAATGGCGGTACGGTGAGCGAGGATATTTTCTCCTCGTTACCTCAATATCTGCCACAAGGCAGCCTGATGATATTCAACAATACAAAAGTTATTCAGGCACGTCTGCGTTTCCGTAAAGAGACCGGTGCGCAGGTCGAGGTGTTCTGTCTTGAACCTCAGAGCCCGGCCGACTACCAGCAGATATTTCAGCAGACAAGTGAGTGCGTGTGGCAGTGCCTTGTGGGTAACAGCAACCGGTGGAAGAGCGGCACCCTGTCGCAGGTGATAAACATAGGTGGCCACGATGTCACCCTCACCGTGGAGCGCCTCACTGCCGGAGCCGTGAACAATGTGCGTTTCACTTGGGATGGCGGCTATTCATTTGCCGAGTTGCTCGAGGCCGCAGGCGAGCTTCCCATTCCCCCGTATCTGAACCGTCGCACCGAGGAGAGCGACAATACTACATACCAAACAGTATATTCAAAGGTAAAAGGCTCGGTGGCAGCACCCACGGCCGGGCTTCATTTCACCCCTGCGGTGATGGAGGCAATAGACCGAGCAGGTATCAGTCGCGACGAGGTTACCCTGCACGTGGGTGCGGGCACGTTCAAGCCGGTGAAGAGCGAGCTCATTGCAGAGCACGAAATGCACGAGGAGTATATCGAAGTGCGTGTGGAGCTGTTAGAAAAACTCATTGCTGCAGGCGGCCGGGCAGTGGCTGTGGGCACAACATCGGTGCGCACGCTCGAGAGCCTCTATTTCATAGGCGAAAAGGTGTTGCAGAACCCCTCAATAGCCCCCGACGCCCTCAATGTGAGCCAGTGGACACCATACGAGTGCGAACACACCACAAGCATCATAGATGCCTTGCAGGCGCTTGTCGATTACCTTAAGAAGCACGGCCTTGCAGCCCTTCACTCACACACGCAGATTATGATAGCCCCCGGCTACACATTCCGCATAGTAAAGGCCATAGTAACCAATTTCCACCAGCCCAAAAGCACGCTGCTGCTCCTTGTGTCGGCATTTGTAAAGGGCGATTGGAAAAAGATTTACGACTATGCTTTGACTCACGATTTCCGTTTCCTCAGCTATGGCGACAGTTCGCTGCTAATACCGTAATTATGATAACAAAGATAGATTCCATACCATACCTGCTGAACGATGCAGAGAACACTGCAACCGTAACCAAGAACGATGTTCCATACGAGGGCAGGGTAGTGATTCCCGCCACGGTGGTGGCAGGTGGGCGCGAATATCGCGTAACCGAGATTCTCGATGAGGCTTTTGCCGGCTGCGCAGGCTTGCTTGCCGTGGAGCTTGGTGCCGAGATTGAAAGCATCGGCATTTCTGCATTCGAAGGCTGCACGTCGCTTGCCAAAGTGACCTTTGGCGATGCTTTGCACATTGTGGGTATGAATGCTTTCAAAGGGTGCACTTCGCTTGCCGAGGTTCTTCTCCCTGCACGTGTGTTGGTTATAGGTCGTGCCGCATTTGCGGGGTGTACATCGCTGCGCAATGCCTTCCTGCCCGATATGCTCATAAATATAGAACCCTCGCTGTTCGATGGTTGTACGGCGCTCGAAAGGGTGTCGGTGGGCGGCTCGGTTGAGAGCGTGGGCGAGTATGCCTTTTGCGGATGCTCGTCGTTGCGTGCCATCTCCTTGCCTGCGGGTGTGCTATCCATCGAAGGATGGGCCTTCCGCGATTGCAAGGCATTGGAGATTATTGATTTGCCCACATCGCTGGTGTCCGTTAAAAAGGGCGCTTTCTGGGGCTGTTCGTCGCTCTTGTCGTTCACGCTCCCCTCGGGTGTAAATATGCTTGACCAGGGCGTGTTGGCGGGCTGTTCATCGTTGCGTTCGGTGGCGTTGCACAGTGGCGTGCTCAGCATAGGATATGGCGCGTTCTACAACTGTTCCTCGCTTGCGAGTATAACAATTCCCGCAGCTGTGGTGAATGTGGGCGACCAAGCCTTTCGTAGCTGTTCGTCGCTCAATGAGCTGCACCTTAACTGCGAGGCTGCCCCTATGTGCTCGGGCGATATTGCCGATGCGGCGGTATATGCTGCAGCCACATTGGTTGTTCCGCGCGGTGCCGTTGCCGAGTATGGTTTTGCCCGTGTGTGGGAAAAATTTGAAAATGTAATAGAGGCCGAGTAAACAATTTTTCACACCGTGTTGTTCTCATATAGTAATATTTTAGAGAATGGCACGTATCTTTTTTGTAATATTAACACTCTTGCTTGCCGTTGCCTGCAAACAAGGTGCTTCAAATGAATCTGCTACACCTGCAAAGGCGGTATATATGTTGCCCTATGGCATTGAGAACCGCCGTTGGAGGGTAGATGATTTTATTCCCGCGCACTATAACATCGAACTCATTGAGTACGATACTCTGCACCCGGTTATGCAGATAACGTATAGCTTGCGTCGCCGACAGGGCGATGATTACGAATGGGTTGATACCGTACTGCGCCTGCCTGTGAGCGTGCAGCAGGGGGCTTCGCTCAAACAATTGCTCTATGACAGTGCGCATAAATAGTTTTTGCAATGTAGGATAGTTCTGCCTTTTTTTGTAATTTTGCACCCTAACGAAATGAATGATAACAATGAAGATAGGTGATAAAGTACGTTTTATATATGAACGTGGCGGTGGTGTGGTTAAGGGCTTCCGTGGAAAAGATATTGTGCTGGTAGAGGGCGAGGATGGTTTTGAAATACCTATGCCTGTGCGCGAGTGTGTGGCGGTTGATACCAACGAGTACAATTTTGAGAAAAAAACAGCGGCGCAGCGTGCGCAGGACAACGATGCCAAACGTGCAGCGCAGCCTGTTGCGGCACAGCCCGTTGTGGAGCGCGAGGAGAGTGAGCCCATAGTGTCGTATCGCCCTATGGAGCGCCCCGAGGGTGAGCGCCTTAATGTGTCATTGGCCTTTTTGCCTATGGAGGAGAAGGCATTGTCCAATTCGCGTTTCGAAGCCTATATAATAAACGACAGCAACTACAGCCTCTATTTCACCTATCTGTCGGCATCGGGCCGCAGTTGGCAAATGCGTGCGAAAGGTCTGCTCGAGCCCAATTCAAAGATGTTTATCGAGGAGTTTGGCCGCGAGGAACTCAACGACATAGAGCACGTATGCGTGCAGTTGCTCCCTTTCAAGGATAAAAAGCCTTTTGCACTGAAGGCGGCAATGAATATTGAGCGCCGCATAGATACCGTGAAATTTTACAAACTGCACCTGTTCCGCGAAAATCCCTATTTCGACGAGGGTGCACTCATTTATGACCTGATGGTCGATGACAAGCCCACAAAGGAGATATTTGCATCGGCCGAGGAACTGCAAAAGGTGATTCTTGAAAAAAAGAAAGGCGATGCAGTGCAGCCAAAGCAGCCCACGCAAAAGATAACCAAGGGCAGCGATATACTGGAGGTGGATTTGCACATAAACGAACTGCTCGACAGCACAGCAGGTATGAATAGTTTCGACATCTTGCGCTATCAGCTCGATGTGGTGCGTAAAACCCTCGACGAGCATATAAAGGAGAAGGGCAAGCGCATAGTGTTCATCCACGGCAAGGGCGAGGGTGTGTTGCGCAATGCCATAGCACAGGAACTGCGCCGCAAATACCCTCGTTGCATTTCGCAAGATGCATCGTTTCAAAAATATGGCTTCGGTGCCACTATGGTGATAGTGAAATAACTATAGGCATTACATAGAAAAAGCCTCGGGAGTACTCCCGAGGCTTTTGTCTGTTTTATGGGGTATTATTATTTGCTGCACTTGCAATCGCAACCGATAACCTTCCATATGAGCGCTGCGATGGCAGCACCAATGAACGGACCTACGATGAATATCCACAACTGCTGCAAAGCCTCACCGCCCTGGAATAGTGCGGGGCCTATTGAACGCGCGGGGTTCACCGATGTGCCTGTGTAGCGAATGCATACAAGGTGTACAAGAATGAGCGAAAGACCAATAGCAAGGCCTGCAAAATTGCCTGCACCCTTCTTCTCGTCGGTGGTACCAAGAACAACAAGCACGAAGATTGCTGTGAACACAATCTCGGCTACAAGGCCACCCGCGATGCCCACGCCGGGTTGGCAGGCGTTAGCGCCTGTTCCTGTAATAACATCACCGCTTGTGGTGGTGCATAGATAGAGAACAGCGGCACCCACTATGGCACCGATAACCTGGAACAGCATATACATTGCTGCATCCTTTCCCTTCATACGGCCGCTCAGCAACACACCGAGTGTGATTGCGGGGTTAATGTGGCAACCGCTTACGCCACCTATGGTGTAAGCCATAGCAACCACTGCAAGACCGAACGCCATAGCTGTACCTACAACGGTAGATGCAAGTGCGGGGTCGTTCGATGTGCAACCGAGGCTCACGGCTGTGCCGCAACCCATAAGCACGAGTACCATTGTACCCACTGCTTCTGCTAAATACTTTTTCATAATCGATATAATTTTTTGGTGATTAGAGTGCTAATGTACAAATTATGAATTAAAAAATATATGTTAAATCAATTTTTTGTGTTAAATACCCTTTATAACCACGTTTTTGTACATTATCGCTTGCCGTGATTGGTAGTTAAATCCTGCTGTGTGAATATGCGAGCGTGAAAAGACTCACGCGGGTATGGGGCAGGGCTGTGATGCTTTTGGCACACGATGCGATGGTGGCTCCCGTAGTTAGCACATCGTCTATGAGTAGCAGGTGCTTGCCTTGCAGTGCATCGGGGTTTGTAATGGAAAATATACCCTCTACATTGCTCCAACGTTCCTCGCGGCTTTTGTGCGTTTGTGTTTCGTTGGCAATGGTGCGCTGCACGCAGCCTTTAAGCACCGGTATTCCGCTCACTGCCGACAGGCCCTTGGCTATGTAGTCACATTGGTTATAGCCACGTTTGCGTTCCTTCTTTTTCGATAGCGGCAGCGCAATTATTGCATCTATCCCCTCAAAGAAACCGTTCTCTTTTAATTCTTGCGCAGCGGCAGTAGCAAGGCGTGTGGCGGTGTCGGGGTGGTTCTTGTATTTTATCAGGTGGAGCAGGTTGTTGTAGGGCGAACCCTTTTGGTAGTATATATACGACGCGGCACGCTCCACGGGGATAATGCCCCAAAAGAGCTTTTCAATCTCCTGCATACGCGTGCTGTCTATGCGTGGCAGTTGGCACAGGCAGTTGAGGCACAAATCCTGTTCACTTGGCGAGAGGATGGTGCCGCACACGGCGCAGTAGCGTGGCAGAATGAGGTCTATGAGGTCAGATATCCATTTCATAGCTGTCGCATTTTACTATTTGCAGAATTTTTGCAGGCTCAAAGCCGCGCGATGCTGCAAAGCGTATAATCTTTTGCTTGGTGGCAAAATCCTCATTCTTTAGTTCTCTTTGCTTGGTGGCTACGAGGTCGTGCAGTGTCTGCATATACTCCTCCTCATCGATTTCTTCGATAGCTTGGGCTATATATTCCCGTGGCAGCCGTTTTTCGTATAGCGCGGCTCTTATTTTAACTCTTCCCCAATGGTTGAAACGCAGTTTGTCGTTTACAAAGGCACGGCAGTATCGCTCCTCGTTTATGAAGCCCTCGTCTTGCAGCCTGTCGATTATCCTCTGCTGCTCAGCAGGTGGTACACCCCACGTGGTGAGTTTCTTGCTCACCTCGCTTATGCATCGTTCGCACAGTGTGCAGTAGGCTGCAGCCTTGTTTAGCGCCTCGGCGGGGGATATTGGTTTCATATGTTTTGTTCAGGGTTGTTTGTCAGCCTTTTACCGCTCTTATCATACGGTCGTTGTCGGCAAAATCCTTTAGCAGTATAGTGTCGCAGTAGCCCATTTGTTGCAGCATAGCAATGATTTCGGCACCGTGTTCGCGGTTTATCTCAAAGTAGAGCCTGCCCCCATTGGTGAGCATTGTGAGTGCTTTTGCTGCTATGGCACGGTAGAAGAGCAGAGGGGTGTCGTCGGGCACAAAAAGGGCTATATGCGGCTCCCACAGCAGTACGTTGTTCTCCATAGTAGCTTTTTCGGCTTCTTTTATGTAGGGCGGGTTGCTCACGATTATGTCGAATTGTTCGGTGGCAGGCGTGTATGTGAGTATGTCGCGTTGCTCAAACCGTACATTGCAGCCGTTGGCGTGGCTGTTCTCCCGCGCAACCTCTAAGGCGGCGGGCGATATGTCCCACGCCGTCACGTTTGTGTGCGGCAACAGCTTGGCGAGGCTCACAGCTATGCAACCGCTGCCTGTGCCTATGTCCAGTACGCTCTTTGCGTCGCCTGCCTCTTGCGCTATGCGGTACACAAGTTCGCTTGTCTCGGGGCGGGGTATGAGCACCGCGGGGGTTACCCCGAAACGCAGGTCGCAAAAGTCGCAGTAGCCTAAAATGTATTGTATGGGCTCCTCTTTTTGCAGTCTTGCAAGGGCATCTGTTAGCCTTGCCTCGTGGGCAGGCGTGAGGGTTACATCATCTTTAAGGTAGTATGTGGTTTGTGATATCCCAAGCAGCTCGGTGGCCAATATACGTGCAAGAGCCCCCACCTCACCTTGTGTGTAGTGGGGGCTCAATGCTTCGTTTATTCTCTTTGCGAGCTCTCTCATAACGGCTATTCTCCTTTGAGTGCAGCGAGCAGATACTCCCACTCGTCGGCTATTGCTTCCACCGATGGGAATACCATATTTGCTCCCGCGTTGTATAGTACATTGGGGTTCAGAGGGCCGGTATTGGCGGCAATGGTAAGCAGGCCTGCTGCCACACCGGCTGTAACGCCAAGCGGTGCATTCTCTATCACTATTGCTTCGTTAGGTGCAAAGCCGCCCTTCTCAAGTGCAAGCAGATAGGGGTCGGGGTAGGGCTTGCCACGCTTCACGTTGAAACTTGTCACTATGTGGTTTTCGTTGAACAGCCCGGGGAAGTTTTCCTGTATGCGGCCAAGCAGGGTGGGTGTGCCCGAGCCTGTCACTATCATAGGAGTGAGCCCGCTCTCTTTTACCTTTTTCACAAGCTCCAGTGCTCCCTGCATACGTGGTGTGGCGGGGTAGGTGTCAAACAGTGCGCATTTTGCTTTGCACAGCTCGTCAATCTGCTCTGCGGTGCTTGGCTTGCCAAACTGCGCGAGGCTGGCGGTGTTTATGGTATCGGCACCTGTGCGCCCCTCGTTCATATATACATCCTCCTCGCTGAATTTGAAACCGGCATCACTCATCACCTGTGACCAAGCCTTTGCGTGGAAGGGCATAGAGTCGAAGAGCACGCCGTCCATATCGAACAATACAGCACGCAACTGCAAGGTTTTGTGTCCTTGCAGTTGCGTGTATTTGCTTATAATCTCCTTGTAGTCCATTATAGTCTTGCGCGGATAGCTTTGCTCTCGGCCTCATAGCCGGGCTTGTCGAGCAGTGCAAACATATTCTTCTTGTACGCCTCCACACCGGGCTGGTTGAAGGGGTTCACTCCAAGCACATAGCCGCTGATGCCGCAACCAATCTCAAAGAAATAGATGAGCTGGCCAATGTAGTATGCATTGAGCTCGGGGATTGAAATGCGCATATTGGGCACGCCACCATCTACGTGGGCAAGCTGTGTACCAAGCTCGGCCATCTTGTTTACCTCGTCAACGTGTTTACCGGCGAGGAAGTTAAGGCCGTCGAGGTTAGCCTCGTCGCTGGGAACGATGAGTGAGCTGTTGGGTTTCTCGATTGAGAGTACTGTTTCGAAGATTGTGCGCTCGCCCTCCTGAATCCACTGGCCCATAGAGTGAAGGTCGGTTGTGAAATCAACCGATGCGGGGAAGATACCCTTGTTCTCCTTGCCCTCGCTCTCGCCGTAGAGCTGTTTCCACCACTCCGATGTGAAGTGCAGCTTGGGCTGGTAGTTTACAAGAATCTCAATCTTCTTGCCGCTTGCATATAGCGCGTTACGTGTGGCAGCATACATTGCAGCAATGTTCTCCTCAAAGGGTACGGTGGGGGCGCAAGCCTTCTCCATATCCTGTGCACCCTTTACCAGCGCCTCGATGTTGAAGCCTGCTACTGCAATGGGAAGCAAGCCCACGGGTGTGAGTACCGAGAAACGGCCACCCACATTGTCGGGGATGATAAAGCTCTTGTAACCCTCTTTGTCGGCTGTGATGCGTGCAGCACCCTTTACTGCATCGGTAATGGCCACAATAACCTTGCTTGCAGTCTCCTTGCCACGCTGCTCCTCGCACTGCTTCTTCAAAAGACGGAAAGCAAGGGCGGTTTCGGTTGTTGTACCCGATTTAGAGATATTGATGACACCGAATTTCTTGTCGGCAAGGAATGCGGTGAGCTCGCTCAAATAGTCCTCGCTGATGTTGTGGCCTGCGAATACAACGCGGGGGTTGCCTGCTGTGGGCATCATAGCTGCAAAATTGTTGCTCAAAGCCTCGATGACGGCACGTGCACCCAAGTAGCTGCCGCCGATACCGGCTACAACCACTACGTCGCAATTCTGGCGCAATGTGGCTGCAGTTACATTTATCTCCTCGATGAACTCTTTGGTTATTGAAGAGGGCAGGTGCAACCAACCTAAGAAATCGTTGCCGGGGAGGTTACCCTCTTCCAAGCCGGCCTGTGCCTTTTTTACTGCGGGCTCCAGGGCCATAATCTGCTCTTTTGAAACAAAGCTCAATACTTTGTCTATGTTCAGTTTGATATTCTCCATAATTGTATGTTTTTTATTTGGTTTCTTTTAATTTGCATTTACATTTGATTGTCATTTCTAACGTATGTGAGAAATCTCTTGTTTGTGATGTTATTGAGTTTCCTCGTCGCACGCTCTGTCGGGATGACAACCGTATAATTATTGGTATTTATTATTTGAATGCGTCGGTGAGTAATTTTATCTCTATGACGGGTGAAATGCCCTCGTACAAAATATTGTAAACGGCATCTATGATGGGAGTGTTCACACGGTAGTGCTCGTTAATCTCCTTTATGCACTTGGCACCATAGTAACCCTCGGCAATCATCTCCATCTCAATCTGTGCGCTCTTCACGGAATAGCCCTTGCCTATCATTGTACCGAACACGCGGTTGCGGCTGAAGTTCGAGTAGCCTGTAACCAAGAGGTCGCCAAGATAGACGGAATCCATAATTGTGCGCTCAATGGGGTGAATGACGTTTATGAAACGGTTCATCTCAATGACTGCGTTAGACATAAGCACGGCTTGGAAGTTGTCGCCATACTTAAGGCCGCTGCATATACCTGCTGCAATGGCATAAATGTTCTTAAGAACCGAGCCATACTCTATACCCACAACGTCGTCGCTCACCGATGTCTTTATGAAGCTGTTGGCCAGTTTCTGCGCAAACTGCTTTGCGTGCTCTATGCTTGAACAGCCCACGGTGAGGTAAGAAAGGCGCTCAAGTGCCACCTCCTCGGCGTGACAGGGGCCTGCAATGGCTGCGATGTTTTCGTAGGGCACATTGTATGCCTTGTGGAAATATTCCGAAATTATGAGGTTCTCATCGGGAACGATACCTTTGATAGCATTTACGATGAATTTATCCTCAAGTTCTGTTTTGAGTTTTTTCAAGTGGTTCTTGAGGTAGGGCGACGGGGTGACAAATACCAATATGTCCGACTCCTTCACAATCTTGTTTATATCCGAAGAAAAGTTTATTCTGTTGGTGTCGAACATAACCGATGAGAGATAGGCGGGGTTGTGCCCCAAGCGTTTGAAATCTTCAATGCGGTCGTCGCGTCTTATGTACCAGTTAATGCTCTCTACATTGCTCAGCAATACTTTTGCAATAGCTGTAGCCCAGCTACCGCCACCCATAATTGCTACTTTGGAATTGGTAAGGTCCATAATTTATAATCGTTAAGTGTTCCTAATTATAAATAAGAGGCTCATTATGCAGTGCCGTGCACCGCATAATGAGTCTTTGTGTCATAGTTAAGCGAGCTTGCTTATCCACTCTGCAACTTCGTTTACAGAGGGTGTGGTGTAGTTCAGCTTGAATTTCTTGTTTATGCCGCCAATCTCCTGCTGTATCTTCTGGGGATTGCCATCTTTGAGGTCGTTTACAAGGTTGTAACCGGCCTTGTGAAGCACGGGCACCCACTCTTCGGGCACGCCAATGGCTGCGAATGCAGCAACTGAGTCTTTGGACACCTTCTTCTCGGGGCGCATCTGCGGGAAGAATAGCACCTCCTGTATGGTTGTCTGGCCTGTCATAAGCATAGCAAGGCGGTCCATACCTATACCCATACCCGATGTGGGGGGCATACCATACTCGAGTGCGCGCACAAAGTCCTTGTCTATGAACATCGCCTCGTCGTCGCCCTTCTCGCTCAGTCGCAACTGCTCCTGGAAGCGCTCTGCCTGGTCTATGGGGTCGTTGAGCTCGCTGTATGCGTTGCACAGCTCCTTGCCGTTCACCATAAGCTCGAAACGCTCTGTGAGGTCGGGGTTGCTGCGGTGGCGCTTGCAAAGGGGCGACATCTCAATGGGGTAGTCGGTGATGAAGGTGGGCTGTATGTAGTTGCCTTCGCAGAACTCGCCGAATATCTCGTCGATAAGCTTGCCTTTGCCCATAGTGTCGTCAACCTCCATCTTCAGCTCCTTGCAGATGGCAAAAATCTCCTCCTCGCTCTTGCCGTTGAGGTCATATCCTGTGAACTCTTTTATGGAGTCGAGCATTGTCACGCGGCGGAAGGGAGCCTTGAAGCTGATAACGTTCTCGCCCACCTGCACGTCGGTGGTGCCGTTAACATCCATTGCTATCTTCTCCAGCATATTCTCGGTGAAGGTCATCATCCAGTTGTAGTCCTTGTAGGCTACATAAATCTCCATACAGGTGAACTCGGGGTTGTGTGTGCGGTCCATACCCTCGTTGCGGAAGTTCTTCGAGAACTCGTACACGCCCTCGAAACCACCTACGATAAGACGCTTAAGGTAGAGCTCGTTGGCAATACGCAGGTAGAGGGGTATGTCCAGTGCATTGTGGTGTGTGATGAAGGGGCGTGCAGCTGCTCCACCGGGGATAGACTGCAACACGGGTGTCTCCACCTCCATATAGCCCTTTGTGTTGAAGTATTCGCGCATAGATGTATAAATCTTGTTGCGCTTTATGAATATCTCCTTTACATCGTCGTTTACAACAAGGTCCACGTAACGCTGGCGGTAACGCAGTTCGGGGTCCTCGAATTTATCGTATGCCACACCGTCTTTGTATTTAACAATGGGCAGGGGGCGTATGCTCTTTGAAAGAACCGTTAGTTCTTTTGCGTGAACGGTAATTTCGCCTGTTTGTGTGCGGAATACAAAGCCTTTGATACCTACAAAGTCGCCAATGTCCAAAAGGCGTTTGAAGAGGGTATTGTAACCATCTTTGTTCTCACCCGGGCATATGTCGTCGCGTGTGATATATACCTGTATGCGGCCTTTTGAGTCCTGCAGTTCTATGAACGATGCCTTGCCCATTACACGGCGGCTCATCATACGGCCTGCGATGCATACCTCGCGGGGCTCGTCCTCGTCTTTGAACTCGTTCAGTATATCTACCGAGAATGCATTTGTGGGATACTCGGCTGCGGGGTAGGGCTCTATGCCTAAGTTGCGCAACTCGGCCAGTGACTCGCGGCGCACTATCTCCTGTTCGCTAAGTTCTAATATGTTCATTGTTTATTTTGTGTTAAATTATATTCTTAAAATAGTTAATTGTCTTTTGCAATCCTTCGTCGAGTTTTATGCTCGGTTGCCAGCCGTCAAGCTCGCGGTGGGCAATTGTAATATCGGGCTTGCGCTGCCTGGGGTCGTCCTGTGGCAGTGGCTTGAATATTATCCTGGAGTTTGAGCCGGTGAGCTCTATCACCTTCTCTGCAAGCTCCAACATAGTGAACTCGCCCGGGTTGCCTATGTTCACAGGGCCCAAAAACTCGTCGCGTGTCTCCATCATACGCACCATACCCTCGACAAGGTCGTCAACATACTGGAAACTGCGTGTCTGCTTGCCGTCGCCATAAATGGTGATGTCCTCGCCTCGCAGTGCCTGAACGATGAAATTGGACACCACGCGCCCGTCGTTCATACTCATACGCGGCCCGTAGGTGTTAAAGATACGAATAATTTTGATACGAAGGTTGTTTTGCCTGTGATAATCCATAAAAAGTGTTTCGGCACAGCGTTTTCCTTCGTCGTAACAAGAGCGTATGCCTATGGGGTTTACATTTCCCCAATAGCTCTCTACCTGCGGGTGGATGTTAGGGTCGCCATAAACCTCGCTTGTCGATGCCTGCAATATTTTCGCATCCACACGCTTGGCAAGCCCCAGCATATTCATTGAACCTATCACGCAGGTTTGTATGGTTTTCACGGGGTCGTGCTGGTAGTGTATGGGCGAGGCCGGGCAGGCGAGGTTGTATATCTCGTCAACCTCGGCAGTGTATGGCTGTGTTATATCGTGCCTCACAAGTTCAAAGTGGTCGTTGCTTATGAGGTGGCGTATGTTGTCCTTGCTGCCTGTGAAATAGTTGTCGAGGCATATCACATCGTTGCCATCCTTCAGTAAGCGCTCACATAGGTGTGAGCCAATGAATCCGGCACCGCCTGTTACAAGTATTCTTTTCATTTATATTCTCTTTTATTCAAATTCAAAACTGTTTGAGCCTATCATCACACCGTCGGCAAACAGGAACAGACGGTATGTGCCGGGTTGCAGGAACTCCTCAATGTCCCAATACATTGTAACTGCCTGCTCCTCGCCTGTGTATTCTATATACTTCTTCATAGAGTAGCCAATCTCGCGGTTCTCGTATGTGAAGGTGTTGCTCATACTCTTTGTGAGCACCTCCTGGCTTGGCTGCATTATGCGGGCATAAATGGTTTTGTTACCCGTTTCGGCTGTAATGTTCTTGGTTAATGTGAATGATACCTCCAACTGCTTTGCCTTCTTCAGTTTGCTTGTGACCTTGCCGCTTTTCCTCAATGGAGACATCTTTATTCCCATTGCATCGAGCTGCGAGGCTAAGTTCACAATCTCGGTGAGTTCCTCTTTTGCGCTCGACAGCTCGCTTATCTGCTTCGATGCCTGACGGTATTTCTCGTTTACACGTTTATTCTCCTTCTTGAGGTCTTCGTTTATAGCGTTGAGCGAGTCTATCTGCATCACGTAGCTGCGCAGCACGGCGCGCACGGTCTTTAGCTCCTTTTTAAGGCGGGTAATCTCGGCTGCATCTTCGGCCTTTGTCTGCTTCAGCTCCTCGAGCAACTGCTGTGTGCGCAATTTCTCCTGTTCCAGTTTTATCTGCAAGGAGTCGTTGGTGATGCGTATCTTCAACTCGTCGTACTGTGTGGCAAAGCTCTGATATTCGCTCTCGAGCTCCTCCTTCTCAATGGCAAACAGCTCCTGCATCTGGCTGTTCTGCTGTTTGCTCTGTGCCAACAGCACCCCAAGTACTACAGCTGCCACTAACAACAGGCCTGCAACCGTGTATAGAACAATTTTCTGTTGTTTGTTCTCCATTCGTCTCTTTATTTAGATAGTTTCTGAATACCCTCTTTGAGCATTGCAATCTTTTCTGTGGCATCGGCCTGTTTCTTGCGCTCTATGGCAATAATCTTCTCGGGGGCCTTGCTCACAAAGTTGGGGTTGTTCAATTTTGCCTCCACGCTCTTCAGGAACTTCTCGTGGTAAGCCAGCTCCTCCTGCATCTTGGCAATCTCGGCCTCCTTGTCTATGAGCGAGCCCATAGGCACGGCAAACTCGGTTGTGCCCACGCGGAACGACTGTGCAGTGTCATCGGGGGTGGCAACGCTGTCGATGGCTTTGAGGTTACCCATCTTGGTGAGCACGCTCTCCAGGCCGGCAACGGGCGATGCGCCTATAATCTGCAACGCCAGGGGCTCGCGGGGCGACAGGTTCTTCTGCTGGCGTATGGCACGTACGTTGCCCACAATCTCCTTGAGTGCGGCAATTTGTGCAAGGAACTCCTCGTCGCAGGGGCGGCAAAGCTCCTTCACGCTCTGTGTCATAATGCTCTCGCCGTCGTTGCGCTCGTAGATTGACTGCCATAGCTCCTCGGTGATGAAGGGCATAAAGGGATGCAGCAGGCGCAACAGCCGGTCGAAGAAACAGAGTGTGGCCTCGTAGGTTGCGGCATCTATGGGCGAACCGTATGCGGGTTTAATCATTTCGAGGTACCAGGCCGAGAACTCGTCCCAGAAGAGGGTATATACGTTCATCAGCGCCTCGTTTATGCGGTACTTGCCAAATTGGTCGTCGAGCAGTGTGGCGGCCTTTGCAAGTGTCTCGTCAAAGTAACGTATTGCAAGTTTTGAGCTTTCGGGTTGCTCTATCTCGCTGCTCACGTTCCACCCCTTTACAAGGCGGAAGGCGTTCCATATCTTGTTGCAGAAGTTACGGCCCTGCTCGCAGAGACTCTCGTCGAAGAGAATGTCGTTGCCTGCGGGGGCAGAAAGCATAATACCCATACGCACGCCGTCGGCGCCATATTTCTCAATGAGGTCCAGAGGGTTGGGCGAGTTGCCGAGCTGCTTGCTCATCTTGCGGCCCAGGTTGTCGCGCACGATACCTGTGAAATATACGTTGCGGAAGGGCATATCACCCTTGTATTCGTAGCCGGCCATAATCATACGTGCCACCCAGAAGAAAATGATATCGGGGCCTGTTACAAGGTCGTTGGTGGGGTAGTAGTAGCTTATCTCCTTGTTGCCGGGGTCCAAAATACCGTTGAACAGAGATATGGGCCACAACCAAGAACTGAACCAGGTGTCGAGCGCATCCTCGTCGTGGCGCAACTCCTCGGCTGTTATGTTCTCGTACCCGGGAATGGCCTTGGCAAGCTCCAATGCCTGCTCGCGGCTCTCGGCTACCACATACTTTTCGCTCTCGCCCTCGGCTGTTGGCAGGAAGTATGCGGGTATGCGGTGGCCCCACCACAGCTGGCGGCTTATGCACCAGTCCTGTATGTTGGCAAGCCAGTTGTTGTATGTGGTCTTGTATTTTGTGGGGTAGAATTTAAGTTCGTCGTTCATTACAGGGGGCAGAGCGATGTCGGCAAAGTGCTGCATCTTCAAGAACCACTGCATACAGAGGCGGGGCTCAACGGCTGTGTCGGTGTTACGCTCCGAGTAGCCCACTTTGTTGTCGTAGTCCTCAACCTTTTCGAGCAGGCCTGCCTTTTCAAGGTCAACAACAATCTGCTTGCGCACCTCCATACGGTCCATACCCACGTAAAGACCGGCAGCTTCGCTCAATGTGGCATCGGCATTGAAGATGTCGATGGTTTCGAGATTGTGTGTCTTGCCCAGCATATAGTCGTTGGTGTCGTGTGCGGGGGTTACCTTAAGGCAACCGGTACCGAACTCAATCTCCACATAACGGTCCTCAATGACGGGGATTGTGCGGCCCACGAGGGGTACAATCACCTGCTTGCCCTTGAGCCAGCTGTTCTTGGGGTCCTTGGGGTTTATGCACATTGCGGTGTCGCCCATAATGGTTTCGGGGCGGGTGGTTGCCACGACTGCATAGCGGCGGCCGTTGGCATCGCGGTGCAGAATCTGGTGCTTCACGGTGGCATCGAATGCGTCGGTGGGTGCAAGTGTCACTGCATCGGCCTCCTCGCCATCGGTGCTGCCTGCGGGCTCGTCAACATAGTATCTCAGGTAGTATAGCTTGCTCTTCTCCTCCTTGTAGATAACCTCCTCGTTGCTGAGCGCAGTCTGTGCCTTTGGGTCCCAGTTCACCATACGCAGGCCGCGATATATAAGCCCCTTGTTGTAGAGGTCGCAGAATACCTTTATAACGCTCTTGCTGCGAATCTCGTCCATAGTGAACGATGTGCGGTCCCAGTCGCACGATGCACCAAGTTTGCGTAACTGCTGCAGGATGATGCCGCAGTGCTCCTCCTTCCACTCCCAGGCGTGTTTGAGGAACTCCTCGCGTGTGAGGTCGCTCTTCTTTATACCCTGCTCGGCAAGCTTCTTCACCACCTTGGCCTCGGTTGCAATGGATGCGTGGTCGGTACCGGGCACCCAGCAGGCATTCTTGCCCAGCATACGTGCGCGGCGCACCAAAATATCCTGAATGGTGTTGTTGAGCATATGGCCCATATGCAACACGCCGGTTACGTTGGGTGGGGGAATTACTATAGTGTAGGGTTCTCTCTCATCGGGCTCCGAGTGGAACAGATTGTTCTGCAACCAATAGGCATACCACTTCTCTTCAACCTCGGCGGGAATGTAGGTGCTTGCTAAGCTCATAGTATTTCAAATATTATATAATTATTCTACTGTTGAAAATTTAATTAACTGCAAAGTTAATTCTTATTATTAAAATAATTACTTTTGTGGCACAAAAAAATACAAATTATGCATAGCAGAAGTGAAATTTTAGCCTCATTCGAGCGCTTTTTGGATGTTCTCGACGAGTTGCGAGAAAAATGCCCGTGGGACAGAAAGCAGACAAACGAAAGCCTGCGCCCCAATACCATAGAGGAGGTGTACGAACTATCCGATGCTCTTGTGGCCGATGATACCCAAAACATATGTAAGGAATTGGGCGATGTGCTGTTGCACGTGGCCTTTTATGCAAAGATAGCACAGGAACGTGAGCAGTTTGATATGAAGGATGTGTGCGACCGCCTGTGCGAGAAACTTATCTACCGCCACCCTCACGTGTTTGGCACCGCAAAGGCCGAAACGGCAGGCGAGGTGTGCAAAAACTGGGAGCAACTGAAACGCACCGAAAAGGATGGCAACAAGAGTCTTTTGAGCGGCGTGCCCACATCTATGCCATCGCTCATTAAAGCCTTCCGTATGCAGGAAAAGGCTGCCAACATAGGCTTCGATTGGGATAAAAAAGAGGATGTGTGGGCCAAAGTACAGGAGGAACTCGTGGAGCTGCAAACTGAAATGAACAAAGGCGACAAGGAGAATATGCAAAAGGAGTTTGGCGATTTCCTCTTCAGCCTTGTGAATGCCGCCCGCCTCTACGATATAAACCCCGACACTGCGCTCGAGCTCACAAACCGCAAATTCCGCAACCGCTTTGGCTACGTGGAGGAGTGCTCAAAACAGCAAGGCCGTAATTTGCAGGATATGACACTTGCCGAAATGGACAGCCTGTGGAACAAAGCTAAGGCGAAGGGGCTCTGATTGCTCAGTTCCTCTCCGCCTTAGCGACCATTAAAATCTATGAAAAAACAAGTTATTGAGTTGTTTACACTCAATGTCGGTTAATATCCGGTGTATGTGCTGTTAATCGTCTAAATGCAGCCTTGTGCGCTCTTTCTTGGGTGCTTTGCGTGCGTTGTCGCGCGAGAGGCTCTTTAACATATGGTTTTGGAAACTACGCTCGGCACGCTGTATGTCGAGCAGTTTTTTTGCCGACACAGCCTTCAGGTATTTTGCTATATACTCTTTCTCTAATTCGGCTATCTTTATACGGGCATCGGCGCTGTTCATCAAAAGCTCCTTGCACTGCTCGTCGGTGAGTCGCTGGCCACGCTCCTTTATCACTTTGCTGCGTGCTTCGCGCTCTATGCGGAATTTCTCCTTTTGCAGTTCAAAGAAGAGAGGGAAGAAGGCTGCTGCCTCTTCCTCTGTGAGCTTGGCTTTCTCTGTTATGTAGCTGCGTTGCTTGGCCTGAAACTGCTCGGGTGAAAAACGGCGTCGGCCACCTTGCTGGCCCTGTTTCTCTTGCGCGTTTGCCGCCAATAGGGTTACTACTATAAGCGACAGTGTTATGATTGCTCTTTTCATATTTGTTGCTTTTTAGTTTATTTCGTTACCGGTGAGGTAGCAATAGAAGGTATAGTCGTCGATAGGGTAGTTGTTTAGCATTTCATCTATGTACTCTCCTTCGTAATGCTCCTCAGCCGTTGCGTGGTTGGCTTTTTCGTTTAGTGTATATAGCGTATGCCCTATGGCAAACACCATTATGAATATTGCGGCATAGCTTATGTAGCGTGCTATGCGTGGCAGGGCTATGGTGCGGTGCTTTTTCTGCTCCTTAACACCCTCTTTAGGCAACATATTCATCATATTGCCGGTGAACTGCTCAAAGTAGTTCTCGGGAACGGTGAACGGCTGTCTGTTCTTAAAGTCTTCTATCTTCATTTTTTTACCCTTTCATCTATTAGATTGGATATTTTGTAAAAGGTTTAATCCTGTTCCTCTAAAAAGTTTTCTATTTTTTTTACTGCAAGGTGGTACGATGCCTTCAGCGCTCCCACGCTGGTGTCGAGTATCTGCGACATATCCTCGTACTTCATCTCCTGAAAGTATTTCATTGTGAATACGAGGCGTTGCTTGTGGGGCAGGCGGCTTATGGCTTCGTTGAAGAGGGCGTCGGCCGTGTCGCCACAAAAGTATGTGTCACTCTCTAACCTGTTGGCTATCTCGCCCTCGGGGCTGTCTATCGACACTGTTTCGCCCTTGTTCTTGCCCAGGAATGTGAGTGTTTCGTTTACCGCTATGCGGTAGAGCCAGGTGGATATTTGCGATTCTCCGCGGAATTTGTCTATGTTGCTCCACGCTTTGAGGAATGTGTTTTGCAGCAGGTCGTTGGCATCGTCGTGCGACAGCACCATACGTCTTATGTGCCAGTATAGCGGCTCGCTGTACTGCTTTATGATAGCCGAAAAGGCGGCCTCGCGCCGGTTCTTGTCGGCAAGCAAGGCTGTTATCTCCTGTTCGTTTATGCTGCTGTTGTCGCTCATTTGCTGTCGGGTGGTTTGTGCAATCTTTTTTTAGATTGTGCAAGTGGCGAAAGGTTTAATGTGGTTGCAATATTTTATACTGCAGAACTGTTACTGAATTTTGAAACATTTTCCCTCTCCGGCAAGTTCGGTGCAGGGAAAAATTTCCTTTGCCTCGGCAAGCAGCGGCTCCTCGTTCTCATATCTCGATGAAAAGTGCCCTATCACAAGTTTTTTCACCTCGGCCTCCTTTGCTATGGCGGCTGCCTGCCCTGCAGTGGAGTGGAAGGTGGCTGTGGCTCTTGCGGCTTCGCCTCGGGCAAATGTGGCTTCGTGGTAGAGTAGGTCGGTGCCTGCAATGTATGGGATATTCTCGGGGCAGGGGAGTGTGTCGGAACAGTATGCATAGCTGCGCGAGGGGTCGGCATCGGTCGTGAGCCGTGCGTTGGGTATTACGTCGCCCTCGGGGGTGGTGTAGTCCTCGCCGTTCTTTATGGCATTGCGGCAATATTCAGGGATATTGTATGCATCTATCATATCGCGCCTTATGTGCCTTTTCTTGGGCTTCTCCTTAAAGAGGAAACCGCAGCAGGGGATGCGGTGCTTTTGAGGCAGTGTGTGCACGGTTATCTGCCCGTCTTCGTATATCAGTTCGTGTTTTGTAGCATCTATGTCGTGGAATACTACTTGGTATTTCAGTTCCTTGCAAAAGAAGTCGAGCTGCGGTTGCAACAGCTTGCGCAGCATTGCATCGGCATATATATGCAGGGGGGCGGTGCGCCCAAGCAGCCCAAAACTGGAAATCATACCTATGAGCCCAAAGCAGTGGTCGCCGTGCAGGTGCGAAATGAATATGGTGTTTATGAATGCAAAGTGAACGTGCGAGCGGCGCAGTTGCAGCTGTGTGCCCTCGCCGCAGTCTATCATATATTGTTTGTTGCCCACGCGCACCACCTGCGAACTTGCGTTGTGCCGTGTGGTGGGCAGTGCCGAACCGCACCCCAATATGTGTACTTCAAAAATATCCATTGCCGCATTATCTTGTTGTGCGAAGATACATATTTTTTATTTTTATAAGGGTAGATAATACAAAAAAGAATCCGAAGCCCACGGCTTCGGATTCTTTTTTGTTATTGGAATGACGAGTTATTACTCTGCGTTACCCTCCAATTTGCTCTTCAAAGCAGCGAGAGCATCGATGTCACCAAGTGTGGTAGATGCTGCCTGGTTCTGAATAGCGGGAGCGGCCTCCTCGGCAGCCTTCTTGCTCTTGCGAGCTGCTGCTGCGGCCTTCTTCTCTGCCTTCTCCTCCTCTTTAGCGGCATCCTCGAAGATACGGCTGTGTGAAAGGAAGATTCTCTTGGCCTCCTTGTTGAACTCGATAACCTTGAACTCGAGTGTCTCGTTGGCCTGAGCCTGTGTGCCGTCCTCTTTTACAAGGTGCTTGGGAGTAGCAAAGCCCTCTGCGCCCTCGGGGAGAGAAACAACTGCACCCTTGTCGATGAGCTCGGTGATAACACCCTCGTGGATTGAGCCAACGGTGAACATTGTCTCGAATACATCCCAGGGGTTCTCTGAGAGCTGCTTGTGACCAAGGCTCAAACGACGGTTCTCCTTGTCAATCTCGAGAACCTGTACCTCGATGGTCTCGCCAATCTGTGTGAACTCTGAGGGGTGTTTTACCTTCTTGGTCCAAGAGAGGTCGCTGATGTGGATAAGGCCATCTACGCCCTCCTCAATCTCAACGAAGATACCGAAGTTTGTGAAGTTACGCACTTTTGCAGTGTGTTTTGAACCAACGGGATATTTCTCGTCGATGTTTGTCCAGGGATCCTCTTTGAG
>JAFVSR010000082.1 GCA_017503645.1 Bacteroidaceae bacterium
TAGCAGCCTCATTTTGCAGGGAGATGAATAAAAAGATGTAGTTTAAGGCTTGCGCAGCCTGAAAAACCGCAGTTTACTAAGCGTAAATGAGGATTTTGAAGGCAAGCGTAACGCAAAAATACACTTTTTAGTCATCTTCTTTTTAATATTTTTGTTTATTATTTACTCCTCTGTCGCCTTCAAATAGTTGATGAGCGGGTTGGCATACATCTCCAGTATCTTGGTGCGCAAGAATGCCTCGTCTTTGTCGGGGAGGTCCACCTTGCTTATGCGGTCGGCCATATAAGCATCTAACTTGGCGGCCTCCTCGGCGGTGTATTTGTCGGCAAAGCGGGTGTCGCCTGTGAGCTGCTCGTAATAGTAGTAGTTGATGGGCCAGAAGCGGTAGTTCCGGTGTATGTGCTTGTCTATTATGCGTGCCACAGCGCTTGTTATCTCGTTCTTGCCCAGGGTGCGGTCTATTTGGTCTATCTCGTCGTTTATGCACTTTGCAACGTGGTAGTGAATGGCTCCCTTGTAGCCCATAAGGCCCTGCTGCATATTGGCAAGGTCGTCGAAGGGCGATTTCTTGTGCTCGGGGTTGTCGCGCTTCTGCTGGAACTCCTTTGCCTTCAAATAGTCGCAGGGGTCATACTCATATGATATTGCGGTGGGGGCTATGTTCAGCTCCTTGAGTGCATCTACCATATTGCCGCTTGTGTACATTGTGAGCATCTTGATGAGGCCCTCCTGGGTGCGGTCGTTGCTGTCCTTGGCACGGCCTTCGCGCTGCGCCAGCCATATCGGTTGCTTGCGTTCGGCTATGGTGTGGTGCATATACGACGACAGGCGCTTCGACGATGCCAACATCTCGCGTATGGATGCCGAGCGCTGCACTATGAAACTGCGGTTTACCCTCACAAGTTTCTTTATCCAGGGGCGTATGAGCAGGTTGTCGCCTATGGCTATCTCCACAGTGTTGCCAATGTGCTCCACAAACAGAATGCACAGGAAGGCCGAGTCCAGGATGATGTCCCTGTGGTTCGAAATACACAAGGCGTTGTGCAGGCTCTCCTTGTTGTCGTAGCTCATTGTGATGCCGCTGCTTAGTTTTGCAAGCAGCCCTTCGAGGAAGGGCTTTACAAGCGCCTTTTGAAAATCGAGGTTGGTTTTTGATGCACGCATAGCGCCTGCTATCTGCTCAAACGGCGTGCCGGGGAAGGCATAACCCATTGCTGCTTGGAATTCGGGGTCGGCAATGAGTTCTTCAAATACTTGGGGGAGTTCCTCGGGCACATACGGACGAATCTCGTCATATTCTGCAGGTATATTCATAATTATATGGTTTTGGTTTTGTCTATGGTTGACGGTGACGCGTGGTGCGCCTCTTTTGCAAAATACGGCAAAAAAAATTAAAAAAGCAATGGGCTGTTGTTTATTTGTCATTAAATATTTTTCTTTATTCAAATCTTGGACAACTTATGGTGGCGCAGTGTGTCATACCGAACGTATGTGAGGTATCTAAATTGTCATACTGAACGCTGTGAAGTATCTCGGTAACGCCTGCATAGATTTCTCGTCGCTTCGCTCTGTCGAAATGACAAAACAAAGTTTTGTCATCGGCGAGCTTTGCCGTGAACGTCGCAGGTAGCATCGCTGAAAGTGATGCCCTGTGGTGCACGAGAGGCAAAGCGAGTCAATGACACCCAAATACGGAATAATAAACAAAGTTTTGTTGTCGGTGAGTTTTGCGGTAATGGTTGTGCATAGTGCGGCAAAGTGGCACAGTGCAGTTCTCACAAGCATAGGTAATTCTAAAAATAAAACCGGCACCGATAAAATCACAGCAACCCTCCCTAAACAAAAAAGCAATAACTATGTTATTAGTATGAGGCCTGCAGCGGTTGATGTGTATTTGTGGTGATGAGCGGGCCTATAAAAGGGAGATGACTAAAAAGTGTATTTTTGCGTTACGCTTGCCTTCAAAATCCTCATTTACGCTCAGTAAACTGCGGTTTTTCAGGCTGCGCAAGCCTTAAACTACATCTTTTTATTCATCTCCATGCAAAATGAGGCTACTAAAAAATCTTTTTAGTCGCCCTATCCCCCAAGAGAGGCCGATAAAATGGGCCTCTCTTTTGTTTTTTTATACTTAATTATTATCTTCGCAACAAATATGGATAAAATAAAAACATATACCGACGAGCGTGGCTCGCTCACCATAGCCGAGTCTATGAGTAGTGTGCCTTTCCCCATCACCCGCATATATTGGATTTACGATGTGCCGCAAGGGGTGAAACGAGGGTTCCACGCCAATAAACTATCCTATCAATATCTGGTGGCGGTGAACGGCAGTGTGGATATATGCCTCGAGGATAAGAACGGCCGCAGGCCCTATCACCTGACCTCGCGCAGCGAGGGGTTGCTTGTGCCGCCCGAAACGTGGAACGAACTCACCAATTTCTCGCCCGATGCGGTGCTGCTGGTGTTTGCTTCGCACACATACGACCCCACAACATACATTAACTCCTATAGCGAGTTTTTGGAATATATAAAAAGGTAATAATTATGATGCCCTCTTGCAAAGAGCCCATAACCGTAGTGCGCTACACCCCATCGCTGCAAGCCGTGTGGGATGGTTTTGTGGCCGGCTGCAAGAACGCTACTTTTCTTTTTGAACGTGGGTACATAGACTATAACCCCCGTTTTACCGACCATTCACTGCTTTTTTACAAAGGCGACGAGCTTGTGGCTCTGTTGCCTGCCTGCATAAGCGGCGATGTGCTTGCATCGCACGCCGGGCTCACCTATGGCGGGTTTCTCTATGGTTGTAATGTGGGTGCGGAGCAGATGCTTGCTCTTTTTGATGCTCTGCTTGCCTATCTGCGGCAGAGTACCTCTGTTAATAAACTTATTTACCGCCCTGTGCCGCATATATATGCCACATACCCGGCCGAGGAGGATTTATATGCCCTCTACCGCTGCAATGCGGTGCTTGCGGGCAGGCGTGTGTCGTCGGTGGTGTGGCAGCCGCAGGCATTGCCTTTCAGCACCCTGCGCAAGCGCAAGGTGAAGCGTGCTGCAGGCTGTGGCTTTACAATACACGAGGATTTCAATTACGCTGCCTTTTGGGCGGTGCTTGCCGAGAACCTGCACAAAGAGCACGCTGCCGTGCCGGTGCACTCGCTTGCCGAGATTGAACTGTTGGCAGGCCGTTTCCCGCATAATATTAAGCTGTATCGTGTGGTGGATGCCACGGGTAATACCGTTGCAGGCACGGTGCTTTACATAACCGAGCGTGTGGTGCGCGTGCAGTACATTGGTTCGGTGCAGGCGGGGCGCGAAGCGGGTGCCGTGGACCTTCTTTTCCACCACCTGGTGCACACGCTCTATGCTCATAAGGAGTTCTTCGACTTCGGTACCTCGGTGGAGCAGGGTGGGCGGGTGCTCAACTGCGGGCTGATATTCCAAAAAGAGGGCTTTGGCGGGCGTGCGGTGGTGTATGACAGCTACGAGGTAGATGTATCGATTGCTTTGCTTTAGATTGAAATAACACAATATACTATGAAAACGCTATGAAAAAAGTATTGCTTTTTGGGCTTGCAGCCCTGTTCGGTGCAACAATGTATGCACAGGGACAAGAACTGCTTAATTTGAGATTTGAGGCGCGTGGCGATTACCAGCGCGAGTATGTCGATGGCAGCGCCGTAGATGCCAATACCGGCTTCAAGGGGCAGTATTTTAATGTGCGTGCCGATGGCAATATTGGCGGTGGTTTCTCATATTCTATGCGCCACCGCTTGAACAAGAAAAACAACGATGCATCGTTCTTCGATGCCACCGACTGGGTTTACCTTGCCTATCGTAAGGATAATTGGGAACTGTCGGGCGGTAAACAGGTGGTGGCCATTGGTGGCTATGAGTATGATGCCGCACCCATAGACCTCTATTTCTGCTCGGAGTGGTGGAATAATATACCTTGCTATCGCTGGGGTGGTACAGTGGCCTATGCGTTGAACGATGGCAAGGATAAATTCTCGTTTCAGATTTGTGAAAGCCCCTTCCGTGGCGAGTTGCAGGAGGAGATGCTTGCCTACAACCTTATGTGGGCCGGCTCGCACGATTGGTTCAGTACCCTCTATTCGGTGAACTTTGTTGAGTATCTCCCCGGTAAATTCATAAACTATATTTCACTTGGCAGTAAATTTGCAGTGGGCGATGTCTCTATGGAGCTCGACCTTATGAACCGCGCTGCAAGCGGTCAAGCCTTTTTGGGCAAGGATTTCTCGGTTATCGGCAAAGTGGCTTGGGCCCCCTGCGATAAATTGAATATGTTTGCCAAGGCGAGCTACGACGTGAACAATGCCGACACGGGTAAGGATTTCCTTATAAGCCCCGACACCGAGATTACCCGCGTGGGTGCAGGCGTGGAGTATTTCCCATTGCAGGATGGCCGTAACGATGTGCGCATACACCTTGCGGGCTCATACTCTTTTGGCGATAACACCAACCCCGCAGGCGTGTTGCTCGACAAGCAGACATACCTCACTATGGGTATTACCTGGAGAATGAATTTGCTCAACATCAAACAATAATTCCCTATGAAAAGGATAAAGAAATTCATCCCCTCGGGGATAGTTTGCTTGGTGGTGTTCTTCCTGCTGTTCGGCTACCTGGCATCGCAGATGGGAACAGCCAATATGCTTAACACCATTATGCGCACTGCGCACGACCTGTTGCTGAATACGGTATTCTATCTTATGGCTATCTGTGTCATCACGGGTGCCATAGGCCGCGTGTTTGTGGAATTTGGCGTGGTGTCGTTGCTCGAAAAACTCTTGCGCCCGCTTATGAAGCCGCTGTTTAACCTGCCGGGTGTGGCATCGCTGGGTGCCGTGCTCACCTTCTTGAGCGACAACCCTGCCATCATATCGCTTGCACAGGACAAGCGTTTCAGCGCCTATTTCAAAAAGTTCCAGTATATATCGCTCACCAACTTTGGTACAGCCTTTGGTATGGGCCTTTTGGTTATTGTGTTTATGGTGGGGCAGGGGTACTTTGTGGAGCCTTTCATAGGCCTGTTCGGTGCTGTGTGCGGCTGCATCGTCTCCACCCGCATAATGCAGTACTTTGTGGTGAAGGCCTACCCGCAATACAAGCACGAGGATGCCTGCCGTGCCGACGAGGTTGAGGAGATAGAGGCGCAGGAGAATGAAAAACCGCTCTTCCAGCGTATCCTCGACTCTCTGCTCGACGGTGGTCGCACCGGTGTGGATGTGGGTTTTGCCATTATCCCCGGCGTGCTCATAATATCTACGTTGGTTATGCTGTTTACCTTCGGCCCCTCGGCCTCGGGCGAGTTCTCTGGCGCAGCATACGAGGGCGTGCAGCTGCTTCCCTGGATTGGTGGCAAGCTCAGTTTTATATTTGATTTCCTCTTTGGCTTTCACGATCCGCACCTCATAGCCTTCCCCATCACAGCGCTTGGTGCCGTGGGTGCAGCACTTGGTCTTATCCCCAATTTTGCTGCTGCGGGTTGGATTGATGGCAATGCCATTGCCGTGTTCACAGCCATAGGTATGTGCTGGAGCGGCTATTTGAGTACACACACCGCTATGCTCGATGCCATTGGTTATCGCGAACTCACTTCTAAGGCTATTGTTGCGCACACCATTGGCGGTATTGTGGCTGCTATAGTGGCGCACTGGGTTACGTTGCTTTATGGGCTGATTTGATACAGTGCTTATGCAACACACAAAAAAACGGTCGGAAATTTCCGACCGTTTTTTTGTGTTGTCCTACCTGGATTCGAACCAAGACAAACAGAACCAAAACCTGTTGTGCTACCATTACACCATAGGACAATCCTCTTTTGCTTATGCTTTTGGCTTAAAGCGTTGCAAAGATATAACTCTTTGGTGAAAATGCCAAATTTTTATTCTGCTTTTTGCAGCGAGCTCTGCCGTGGTGGTTTATATTAACCTGAATACGGTATAAGATTTTCACTATGAATTGGCGTGTTTGTATAGTGCCTGTCATATCGAACGTATGTGAGATATCTCTTATTCAGCGATGCCTTTGAGATTCCTCACGCAAGGTTCGGAA
>JAFVSR010000083.1 GCA_017503645.1 Bacteroidaceae bacterium
GTTTACTGGGCGTAAATGAGGATTTTGAAGGCAAGCGTAACGCAAAAAATTTGTGCAAACGAGTTAAATGCAAAGTTTACTTTGTGATTTTACAACGAGTGCAGCCAAATTTGGGGAACCAAATACACTTTTTAGTCATCTCCATTAGTTACATTATTCCATAAGGTGTCTTTGACGAACAGCCTCGTATAGAATAACACCAGTTGCCACCGACACATTGAGCGACTCTATGTTGCCGAACTGGGGAATGGACACCCACTCGTCGCACAACGCCAAATGTTCGTGCGGAATACCTGTATCCTCGGCACCCATAACCACGCATACAGGCTCAGTGAAGTTGGCTTGTGTATAGTTTATTTTACCCTTTTCGGTTGCACATACAATGCGTATTCCCGATGCCTTAAGATACTTAAGCGTTTCGGTAATGTTCTTCTCGCGGCACACAGGCAGTGTGTGCAGGGCTCCTGCCGATGTTTTAACGGCATCGGCGTTCACCGTAACGCTGTTGTGCGAAGGGATAATAATGGAGTCAACCCCTGCACAGTCGCAGGTGCGGGCGATGGAGCCAAAGTTACGCACGTCGGTAATGCCGTCGAGCAGCACAAGGAAGGGCGATTTACCCTCCTCGTAGAGGGTGGGAACAAGAGTATCCACGTGGGCATACTCCACAGCCGAGATAAAAGCAATCACACCCTGGTGATTCTTGCGGGTGATGCGGTTGAGTTTCTCCACCGGCACACGCACAACGGGAATTGTGCGCCCCTTGAGGGCACCGAAAAGCTCACGCGAAAGTTCGCTCTGTATATCGCGTTTCACCAATATCTTATCAACCTCTTTACCGGCCTCCAAAGCCTCCAACACGGCGCGAACGCCAAATATCATTTCGTTTGTGTTTACCATATAGTGTTACGATTTTGACAATAGAAGGGCTGCATTTTCAAGTGCAGCCTCGGTGAGAACCTCTCCGCTCATCATCTGCGCAATCTCGCGCACGCGCTCTTCTTTGCCGAGTTTAACAATGTGTGTGAGGGTGCCTTTGGCTGTCTCCTCTTTATATACCTTGTAGTGCGATGCACCCAACGCAGCCACCTGAGGCAGGTGGGTAATGCTCAACACCTGGCGCTGCGCGCTGCCCATCTGCTGCATAAGACGGCCCATACGCTCGGCAAGAACGCCCGAAATACCGGTATCAATCTCGTCGAAAATAAGTGTGGGCTGGTTGAGATTTGTGGCTATAAGCGACTTCAGTGCAAGCATCACACGCGCCATCTCACCACCCGATGCCACATCGGAGAGGGGCTGCGGGGCACTTATGCTGTTGGCCGAAAAGAGGAAGGTAACCACATCGCCACCCATAGGGGCAAAATCGGCAGCCTCCTTAATCTCCACCTCGAAGCGTATCATAGGCATACCCAGATTCACAAGAATATCGGTGATGTTGCTCTTGAGTTTGTCGGCGGCAGCACGGCGTGCCTCGCTCAAAACAGTTGCAGCCGCAGCAAGTTCGCTGCGCAGTGCGGTACAACGCTTCCGGGCCTGTGAAAGCTCCCAATCGCTGTTATCTATCTTATCGAGCCTTTCGCGGTAGCTCTTGCCTATCTCTATAAGCTCACCCAACGAGGCTGCACGATGTTTCTTCTGCAAATCGTAGATAAGCGCCAGACGCCTATCCACAAACTCCAAACGGTCGGGGGCAAACTGCACACGCGATGCACGCTGCTGCAGTTCGTCGCAACAATCCTTAAGTTCTATATAATTGCTCTCTATACGCTCACCAAGCTCACTTGCAGCGGCATAGTGGGCCGAAATGCGCGACAGAGCATTGGCTGCATCGCGCAAGGAGCGTAATAGCCCCTGTTCATTACCATCTATGGCATTGTATGCTCCATAAAGGGCTGCCTGAATATCCTCGGCGTGCGACAGCTCCTGCTGCTCCTGTTCCAGCTCCTCCTGCTCGCCCTCGCGCAGTGCGGCACGCTCTATCTCATCGACCTGAAAGCGCAACCACTCCTCGTCGCGGCTGCTGCTTGCAAGCGCCTCTTCGAGCGAGGCAAGTTCCTTCTGTGCTGCCGAATAGGCTGCGTATTTTTGCCTGTATGCATCGAGCAGATGGGCATCGGCTGCCAGAACATCGAGCACACCGAGCTGAAAATCCTTGTTACCAAGCAACAGATTCTGATGCTGTGAGTGAATATCTATGAGGCGCGCGCCAAGCTCCTTGAGAAGGGCTGCCGACACCGGAGAATCGTTTATGAAAGCCCTGCTGCGGCCCGTCGATGAGAGTTCGCGACGTATTATGCAATCATCGGCACAATAATCGAGGTCGTTTTCGGCAAAGAAGGGCTCCAACGCAAAGGAGGATATATCAAAGTGGCCCTCTATCACACAGCGGTCGGCACCATCGCGTATGGCCTTTACATCGGAGCGTTGCCCCAGCATCATAGCTATGGCGCCGAGAAAGACCGATTTACCTGCACCTGTCTCACCCGTAATGACAGAGAAGCCCGAGGAGAAATCGACCTCCACGCTCTCTACCAAAGCAAAATTCTTTATTATGATTGATTTTAACATCTACAACTGATTTGTATGGTCATCGGCCAATTTCTCCCACGAGGTTGACAGCGAAGCATCTATGGTTGTGACAATCTTTTGCACATCCATACGCTCCTTTATGCTACCTTGCGAGTAGATATTGAGCAATTCATCGTTCTTATACTCCAAAAAAAGTTTTGGGAAATAGGAGAGTGAGCGGTCGTCGTATGCCTGCTTGAGCATAGTCATACACTCCCCCACCGCCTTGCGGCCATTGGCGGCATTCTTATACATAACATCGAGCCCGAAACGATGATACTTGTGCATAAGTTTGCGCACAGGCTCCAGAGCGCCATTCATATAGTCGTCTATTATGGAGTAGCGGTTATTGTCGCTGCTCGATGCACGCCAGCCCGCATCGCCCAATGTCTGCGCATTGTTGGCAATATTCAGCGCCTTGTTAAGCCACTCGCTGCCGCCGAGGTCGCCCATAGAATCCATATCGAAGCCTATTATCATATAGGCATAAAAGGCAAGAACGGCAGTGAGGTTGTTGTCGAGGTTGTCCTCGTTGAAGTCGAGGCGGTCGAATGGCTGATATGTGAATGTAATGGCCTTGTCCTCATACTTGAATGTGGTGGTATTGTATGTGGAGCCATACACAGGACGTGTGGCCTGCACCATAAGCGAGCAGGTGAAGGAGCCGTCGGGCGAATAGTTTTCCACTACAAAGCCAAATGTGCAGTCGATGCGTTCGTGCTCCTCGTAGCTGTTTACGGTCCACTTGCGCTCGTTGAGGAACTGTGTGATACCATCCTGCAACTGCTCAAAAACCTCGGAATCGGCGCTCTGAACTTTTGAGCGGTTCAGCGTTACTTTTGCATTGAGTTCCTCGCCCGATGCCATTACCGCCGACGGCAACAATAGCATCACAGCCACAAGCAGCAGACGCGACAGGTGCGATATTATATCACGGGCCACCTCCAACTTGCTTTTCAAAGGATACTCCGTCACACCCTCGTTGCTTATTATGGATACCTTGTTTGTGTCGTATGCAAAACCCGCGCCCTTGTCGGCAAGCGAGTTGAGCACTATAAAATCGAGGTTCTTCTTTGCGAGTTTCTCGCGGGCATTTGTCTCACCATCGTTGGTTTCCAAGGCAAAGCCCACAAGGCGCTGTTCTGCACTCTTTTGCCTGCCAAGCGCAGCAGCAATGTCTTTGTTGGCCTCCAATTCTATTGTCATACCCTCGCCCGTGCGCTTAATCTTCTTGTCGGCACGAGTGGCGGGACGATAGTCGGCAACGGCGGCACATAGAATGGCTGCATCGCACGAAGGGAAGGCTTCGGTAGCTGCTTTGTACATCTCCTCGGCCGACTCAACATCCACTCGCTTTATTGCCGCGTGTGGTGTTTTCAACGACACCGGGCCCGCCACAAGAGTGACATCGGCCCCGCGGGCAGCACATTCGGCAGCAAGGGCAAAGCCCATCTTGCCCGACGAATAGTTGCCGATGAAACGCACCGGATCTATTTTTTCGTATGTGGGGCCGGCAGTTATGAGGATGCGCTTGCCTGCAAGCGAGTTAGCGGCTAAAAAAAAATCTTTGAGCGCCGCCACAATGTTTTCGGGTTCTTCCATACGCCCCTTGCCACACAAATGGCTTGCAAGCTCACCCGCGGCAGGCTCTATTATGTGGTTGCCATAGCTACGCAACACCTGCAAATTGTGCTGCGTCGATGGGTGGGCAAACATATCCAGGTCCATTGCCGGGGCCACAAAGACGGGCGCCTTCATAGACAGGTATGTGGTGACAAGCAGGTTATCGGCTATGCCGCCGGCCATTTTGCCTATTGTGGCTGCTGTTGCGGGGGCTATTATCATAGCATCGGCCCACAGACCAAGCTCCACGTGGCTGTGCCACTCGCCGCTACCGCTATTGAAAAAGTCGCAAAGAACAGGGCGGCCCGACAGGGTGGAGAGCGTGAGCGGTGTTATGAACTCCCTGCTCGACGGTGTCATAACCACCTGCACCTCGGCACACTGCTTCACCAATAGACGAACAAGTATTGCCGCCTTGTAAGCAGCAATACTTCCCGTAACTCCTATGACTATCTTTTTTCCTTTAAGCATCTTCTATTTGTTAAATTCACGCAGCTTTATTCTTGTGAGCGCCTGCTTGGTGTTGAGCGGGAAGTCGCCGTTCATCATCCAACCGTAATATCCGGGGTCGCGCTGCAGAACCGCAGCCACCGGCTCGCCCTTGTACTTGCCGAAGTTAAAAACCTCGCGCCCTGCATCGTCATAGACGAAACGACCTGCAAAATCGACATTGCGGGTAAAGGAGCTCTCCTTTGCAAGGGCAGCCACGTCGTTTTCCATATCGTCGTAGTGGTCGAGCTGTGCCTTGAGCACCTCGTATGTGGCACGTGTGTCGGCAAGGGCACTATGCGCATTGTCGAACTCGCAACCGCAATAGAACTTATGTGCAGCCGACAATGTACGCGGCTCCCTCTTGTGGTAAAGCACCTGTACATCTATTGCGTGGTGGCGGGTGAGGTCTATGTCAACCTGTGCACGCAGGAACTCCTCGGCAAGCATAGGAAGGTCGAAGCGGTTGGAATTGAAACCGGCAAGGTCGCACCCCTCAAAATCGGCGGCTATCTCCCTGGCCACCTCTCGGAAGAGAGGGCAATCCTTTACATCGTCGTCGTAAATGCCGTGAACGGCCGATGCCCCTTCGGGGATATGCATACCGGGGTTTATGCGCCTTGTGTACTCCTTCTCGCTACCGTCGGGGAACACTTTGATATAGCATATTTCCACTATTCTGTCCTTGGAAACATCCACGCCGGTTGTCTCCAAGTCAAAGAATATAAGCGGGTTTTTCAAATTCAGTTTCATCGGCTCTTATTCTGTAAGCATCATAGGCATCAACAACATAAGCAGTTCTTGCTTGTCGGCCTGCTCGGCGGGAACAATTACACCGGCACGAGAGGGGTCGGCAAGTTCGAAGATTACATCCTGCCCCGGGATATTGTTCAGAATATCAATGAGGAACAGCGCACGGAAACCTATGTTCATAGGCACGCCGTCGTAGCTGCAGGTGATGCTCTCCTCGGCCGAGGTAGAGAAATCGGTATCCTGTGCCGATACAATGATTTTATTATCCTCTATGTGCAATTTCACAAGGCTCACCTGTGACGAGAATATAGCCACGCGGCGCAATGCGCTCACAAGAGCCGCACGGTCCACGGTGAGTTTGTGGGGGTTGTTCTGGGGTATTACCGAGTTGTAGTTGGGGTAACGGCCATCGTGCAAGCGGCTGATGAGCTTGTACTCGCCCATTGTGAATATTGCAAAACGGCCATCGAACTCAATCTGCACCTCCTCTTCATCGTCTTTGCCCAAAAGGTTCTTAAGCAACGTAGAAGGCTTTTTGGGAAGGATGAAAGCCGACTTCTCGGCACCTGTCACAGAGCAGTCGCGGCAACGGGCAAGTTTGTGGCCATCGGTGGCAACAAGCGTGATGCTGTCGGGTGCAAAATCGAAATATACACAACTCATAAAACGACGGTCGGCATCCTCGCCTGCCGTTGCAAAAAGCGAGCAGGAGATACCGTTGGCAAGCAGGCGTGCAGGAACGGCTATTGTAACCGAGTCCTCGCCTAACACGGCGGGGGAGGGATACTCGTCGGCATTGTATGCCACCATACTGTATTTACCATTGAGGTAGAGCACATTCACCTCCAATGTATCCTTGTTCACTTCGAAACGAAGGGGTTGCTCCGAAATCTCCTTGAGAGAATCGATGAGGATTTTTGCCGAAATGGCAAAACTGAAATCCTCGGAACACTCGACAACCTCAAAAGAGGTATTCAAAGTATTGTCGGGGCTCGATGCTGTGAGAGTGAGGGTATTTCCCTGCAACTCAAACAATATGCAATCTAATACGGGAATGGGATTTTTAGAGTTGATTACTCGGCTTATTGTCTGCAAACGAGACGACAATTGTGAGCTTGATACGGTAAAGTTCATATGTATATAAATTTAGTTATTCTAAAAAAAATTGCACGCAACGCGCGCACGCACGCGATTGTTACGCAAAGATAAAACTAAATATAATATCGCATAATAAAATTGTGGAAAAAATTGTTTTTCGAGCAGAAAAGAGCTATTTTCGCGGGGTATTAGAAAAGTATTATGGAAATAACAGGAAAAATTATTGCAGTGCTGCCCGAAAGAGGCGGCATTTCAAAGACAGGTAACGAGTGGAAAATGCAAGAATATGTGATTGAGACACACGAGCAGTACCCCAGAAAGGTGTGCTTCAACGTCTTTGGCAGCGACAAAATTGCACAATTCAATATTCAGGCAGGCGAGGAACTGACCGTATCATTCGACATCAACGCCCGTGAATACAACGGCCGTTGGTTCAATGACATACGCGCCTGGCGTGTGGAGCGTGGTGTAGCACCTGCCGCTCCTGCCGACGTACCCGCATTCGATGCACCCAAAGCATCCATTCAGGATTTCAGCGCAGAGAACGACCCCAACGACCTGCCTTTCTAAAATCACTGACAATGTCAACAAAAAAGCACGCCCGCGGGCGTGCTTTTTTGTTGACATATTTTACTATTTCTTAAGAATTCATACTCATAAGGAACTCGCCATTGTCCTTTGTCTTTTCGAGACGGTCCTTTACAAACTCCATAGCCTCCATAGGTGTCATATCGGCAAGATACTTGCGCAGAATCCACATACGGTCGAGGGTTTGCTTGTCGAGCAGCAAATCGTCGCGACGGGTGCTCGATGCAATGATGTTCACGGCAGGGAACACGCGCTTGTTGCTCAACGAACGGTCGAGCTGCAGCTCCATATTACCTGTGCCCTTGAACTCCTCGAAGATAACCTCGTCCATCTTTGAACCGGTATCTATGAGAGCGGTTGCAATGATTGTGAGCGAGCCGCCGTTTTCTATGTTGCGCGCAGCACCGAAGAAGCGTTTGGGTTTGTGCAGGGCGTTGGCATCCACACCACCCGACAGCACCTTGCCCGATGCGGGAGATACAGTGTTATATGCGCGTGCGAGGCGGGTAATAGAGTCAAGAAAAATTACCACATCGTGGCCACATTCAACCATACGTTTTGCACGCTCAAGCACTATGCCTGCAATCTTTACGTGGCGTTCGGCAGGCTCGTCAAATGTAGATGCAATAACCTCGGCATTCACACTGCGGGCCATATCGGTAACCTCCTCGGGGCGCTCGTCTATGAGCAACATAATCATATATGCCTCGGGGTGGTTGGCTGCTATAGCATTGGCTATATCCTTGAGCAACATCGTCTTACCGGTTTTGGGCTGCGCCACAATGAGGGCACGCTGGCCCTTTCCTATGGGCGAGAACAAATCAACCACACGGGCCGACATATTGTCATAGCTGCCTGCACATAGGGTGAATTTCTCCTCGGGGAAGAGGGGAACAAGATTGTCAAATGATACGCGGTCGCGCACAAGTTCGGGTGCAAGGCCGTTAATGCGGTTCACCTTTACAAGGGGGAAATATTTTTCACCGGCACTGGCAGGGCGTATGATACCCTCGACCACATCGCCCGTCTTAAGTCCGTATAATTTTATTTGCGACTGCGATACATATACATCATCGGGGGATGAGAGATAGTTATAATCCGACGAGCGCAGGAAACCGTAATTGTCGGGCATAATCTCGAGCACACCCTCCACGCGCAGGATATCGGCAAAATCGTACTCCTGACGGGGTTGACGCTCGGGCTGTTCGGCCTGCTCCTGACGAGGCCTCTCTATGCGCTGGCGGCGCTGCTTGTCGCCTCGCTGGGCCTGCTCCTGGCGGTTTTTTTCAAATTTTCCTATGAGCTCGGCAGGCAGCTCCTTTTTATCAGACGGCAACTCCTCTATAGCCACAAATGCTTCACCTGCATCGGCGCTTTCCACAGGCGCCACGGCCACCTCGGCTGCGGGTTGTTCCGTTGCTGCAACCTCCGCGGTTTCGGCAACCACAGGCTGGTTCTTGGGCTTGCGGCCACGCTTTTTGGGAGCAGGGGCGGCAGGCTCGGCAGAGGTTGCGGGAGCCGCTTCTGCTGTTGCAGGCTGCTCCGCTGCGGCTGCATCGGCTGCAGGTTGCTCCTCAACGGGCTGATTCTTGGGCTTGCGACCACGCTTCTTGGGAGCAGGGGCAGCAGGCTCGGCAGTAACCGTCGGAGCAGTCTCTTGCACCACAGGAGCCTCTGCAGGCACCTCGACGGGAGCAATAGCCACCGGTTCCTCTTTTGTCTTTTTAGGCTCGTTTTTATCGAGTTTCACAGCCTTTTCTCCTGTTGCTGTATATACTTTATTGGATGCATCGGGCTGTATTCTGTTGCGACGGTGCTCACGACGATTCATACGGGTTTCTTCCTTTACCACGGCCGGTGCACCCGATTGACTGTTCTGCAACGCCTGACCATCGAGAATACGATATATAAGAGAATCTCTGTCAAGCGATTTTATACCTGTGATACCAAGGCCGGTGGCAATAGATTGCAGTTCGGCAATCTCCTTGTTTCTTAATTGTTCGATGTGATACATAAATTATTCTAATGAAACTTAACCGGGAGTGCAAACCAGGCACGCGGTTAGTTCACTAATGAAAAAATATAAAGAATTATTTACTGATTAGCGTCTGTGAAAACACGCAGGGGATATCTGCGCATTATTTATAATGCAAATATATGCATTTTGTTTTAATTTTTGGAAAACAGAGGGCGTTTTTTTGATTTTATATGATTTTTTGACAAAAAAAGCCATAAAAACACAAAATACGCAGGCAGAGGGGTCTGTGCCATCTGCCTGCGTATGGGGTTCTCATTTATCTGCCTCGTCGGCTGAGAGAATATTGTCCACTATTTCGGCCGGCAGCTGCTCCACGCGCACATAAGTGTGCGTTTCGGGCTCGTCATTATCCACAACAAGAATCATCGAGCCTTCGTATAAAGCCTCAACAATATAGTCGTTGTTCCACTTGCCTGTGCCGTTGTCGTACTTTCCTTTTATTATTATACCCTTGTAGTCATCCTCTTCCAAAGTATATGTACCGGTGATTACACGGGTGTACATACTATCGAATTTCTGGTATATCTTGAATTTCCTATCTTTGCGGATGAACTCTACATACACCATTGGAACATCGCTGTCGCTTCCGCTCCACTCGTGCAGTTCCCATATTCCCGCAATATTGTTGGGGGTTACCTCGAGGGTGGGAGGAGTAAACTCATCGTCGTCGCTGCAAGCCTGGAAAGGAAGCACAAAAAGAAACAGCAACATCAGTTTGAAAATATTTTTCATGTCTCTTATTTATTATTTTATTTATTTTTCTATTATCGCCTTTATGGTGCGGGAGGATATACCACCCTCAACACCATCCACAAGCACCGAAAAGTTCTTTGCAGTGCCTGCCTTTGCAGCATCTATGCCTATTACAATGTCGCCCTCCCCGCCCGGCTGCAATACAGCCGGTTCGGTGGTGAATGTGGCATACGATGGTAACAAGCGTGAGCTCAATGTCAACGGCGTACGCCCCACATTGGCACAAGGGATGCGCGCCACGGTGCGCCCGGCCTTGAAAGCCACCTTCACACGTTTAAGGCGCAACGAACCCATAGCATAAGGCAGGTGGCTCCACTCGTCGTCGTTTACCACATTGCCCAAGATGGTGAGCTTGGCCACGGGACGCGAACCCGCACCACACACATACACAAAGGCATTGGTATCTATTGTACCCGCACGCCCCTTGGGGTTGTACTGCACCGTGATAACCGAAGAATCGCCCGCTGCAACAGGCTGTTTGCCAAAGGATGCAGCCGTGCAACCGCAATGGGTGGTGACACGGGTAATGGTAAGAGGCTTGCCGCTGACATTGCGGAATGTGAACCGTACCGTGCGCACCGAATCGCTCTCCTTTATGTCGCCAATATCCTTTGTAACGGCATCAAAGGCTATGATTTTATCGGCTTCGGGGCTCAATGCTGGGTTGAGCAGAGAGTCCACCGCCGCACGCGAAAGGCGCTTTGTCACCTGTGCCCGCATCAATGCTGGCTGCAGCGACAAGGCCGCAAAAACCAAGGCCATAGCTATGAACACTCTTTTCATTACCACTAATATTTATTGTTACATCCAACCGTTGTTGTTGGCGTTGTTACGCACGGTGATAACTATTGTGTGCTCAATGCCGTCTACCGTTACAACCGCGGTTGTAATGCCCACCGCTACACCTGTGACGGTGAGGCGGGTGCCGTTTATCTCGGCTGTGGCTATAGAGGTATCGGCAACAGTGCAAGCATAGCTCTTTTGCTCGCCATCCACAAAGTAGCGTGCAAGGTCTATGGTCTGCGACTTATCCACATTGCCCTTTGCAGGTGCAAGATAGAAGTCGGGGATGCGCATCTCGTGCCCTGCTCCCTCAATGGCATTGAGCAGTGCAGCAACGTTTACCATTTTGCCCATCTTGCCACGATATTTTGCAAGGTCTATGGTCGATTGCAAGTGATTAACCGTGTGGTTATAGCATACTTTTTTAGAGCCCGTAAAATATGAATCTATCTCGCTCGATGTCTCCATCAATAACTCAACGAACTCCTCGCGGGTAAAGTGACGGCGCAGCTGTGCCGCATATGAAAGGCCAAGCGCCACAACACCCGATACGTGGGGGCAGGCCATAGATGTACCCTCGTAGAAACCATAAGACTGCTTACCCTCCTCAACAAGAGTGGATAGTATCATACCGCCATTCTCATATTCCGAGTTGGGAGCGCCATAATAGTCGCCATCGCCACCGGGGGCAGCCACGTCGTTACCAGGGCCGTAATTGCTATACGAGGCGGGAGTGAAATCGGCAGCTACGGCAGTCACGCATATGCACTTTGAATAGGCTCCGGGGAAGGAGGCTGCGGGAGCAAACTCGTTGCCCGATGCATATACCACAATACCGCCATCGATGGTGCCGTTGGGCGAGCCTGCATTGGCAATAAAGTAGTCGAGTGTCTCTTTTTCAAGCGGATAGAGGGCGGCCCACTCCTTTTCGGTGGCAGGACCGGGGGTATATTGGCTCTGGTTCACCTCGGACGAGAGGTAGCCCCAGCTGCACTGCAACACCACAGCGCCGTTGTCGGCGGCATATTTTATGGCTCGTGCCTCGTTGGCAAGGGTTGATTGATATTCGTCGTCAAAGAGCTGGCATATCATAATTTTAACGCCGGGTTGGCCTGCTGCGGCATCGCCACCTGCTATGCCGCAGACACCGATACCGTTGTTGTTCACGGCAGCAATGGTGCCGGCAACGTGCGTTCCGTGGCCTGTACCATAGGAGCCGGTTGTAGATATATATGCACGGTCGGTGGCAAAGTTATAGCCATAGCGGTCGCCCTTGTAGCCATTGCCATCGGCATCTACATCGGAATAGTATGTTTCGGCCTCGTTCACCCATATGTTATCCTTTAAATCCTCGTGCTCCCACATAACACCCTCGTCGAGCACGGCAACAATGATTGAGGGGTCGCCTGTACACTTTTCCCAAGCCTCCTCGCAACCCACGTCGCAACCGGCAACAACACCGGCCCACGGCTGTGTGAAATTGAAATTACCGTGGTTTATATAACCCCACTGCGACGGAAGCCCGGGGTCGTTGAACTTATAACTGTAACCACTGCTGCTTGCTATCGACGAGAGGTCCTTTACAAGCCTTGCGGTGGCATCGGTTGCCTTGCGGCTGCCAAGACGATAGATTTTGCGGTTGCACTGCACCTTGGACACCTCGCCAAGTTTTGAAATGCGCTCCACGGCGGCCTTCAAATCTACCCCTTTGTCGAACGACACCTGGTACCACAAATGCATATTGGCCTCGCGTGCCACATCCTCGGTATTGCTATCAACGGGGAAAACACGTTCAAATTTATATGCATTCAAAATATCGAGTACCTCGTCGGTCGATGGAATACCGGAACGTGTTTTGAGCGCGCCCGCAGCACGTGACACGGGCAGGTTGTCCAGTATCTCCGTCATTTCGGGGGCAAATTTCACAAACACCTCACCCGCAATGGCACCATCGGGCACTGTAACCACATTATCGGTAGAGGGAGTGGCTACGGCATCGGCCATCTCATTGTCGGAACAAGAGACTGCAAAAAATGCAGCCAGCAACAATGTATATAAAAATATCTTTTTCATAATTATATTAATCTCTTTTGTTTACGGGATTACTCTGCACCTTCCTCATCCTCTATGTTGTCCTTTATCTCATACTTCATACGCATCTCGGGGAATGCCTCGTAGTAATACTCAAAGTTGGTGGGAGCATTGTCGAAACGCACCTTGTTGCCTTCGGAATCGAAACCGCCCTCCTGCTGGTTGAAGATAAGCAAATCGGGGAACCACTCGAGCAACAGGGGATGGTACAGCAGCCACTTGGGCAGGTCGCCTGTAAAGAAGTTGAGGTTGAGAGAGAGCAACTTCATATTTGGCAATATTTTAGGTATGCTGTTATCGGCAAGCCACTGAATGGTGTCGCCGCCAAAGGCATCGACGTCGGCCTGCGAATAAGCCACAACGCCCTCACTACCCACGGTAAAGTCGGGCAATTGGCCCTCGATGTAGCAGTTGGAGAGGCGCAGCTCCTCAAGATTGTCCCACAGCATCAATTGACGCAATTGGTTGTCGTCGGTGACATAGCTCCTGAAGTGGAGGCCCAGACCATTGTCGTAGTTATCCTTCTTGCGCAGGTCGCTTGTTGTCCATCGGCGCGAACCCACCATACGCAACACCTTGAGATTGGGGAAATTTTCCTTTGTGAGCACAGCAGGTATCTCGGTGAAGTTGTTTGCACTTATATCGAGTTCCTCAAGCGACTTGAGGTTTACAAACTCCGCGGGCAGCGATGTGAGGCCGTAGGAGAATATCTCGAGCTTCTTCAAATACTTAAGGTCGCAAATTTCCGGGCCCAAATCAATGCTCAGCAACATTGTATTTACGTTGGACATAATAGAGAGCGACTCCAGGTATTTCAAATGCTTTATCTGTTTGGGCAGTGACTCTTTTGTCTCGAAGAAAGCGTATGATGCCGAACGCACGCGGCCCACAGCCTCGGGGCAGGGAAGTTCCTTGTCGGTGGCCTCCCACAGGGTAACGCCTTCCCAGTTGTTCATACGTTCACTGGTATCCCAGGTATCGCTCCAGCAATTGAGCAGTTCCGAGATTGTGATTAGCGCAATGGAGTCACCGGCACGGTTGTCCTCAATCTTCACTGCAGCCTTCTGGCACACAGTTATCACTGCGGGCTCGCTTATCTCGTCGTCGCTGTTGGCAGGTACGAGGTTTATCTCGGCCACACGCTCTACAGGCTCGGTATTCATCTTCCAGTCGAAACGGAGCTTCACAGTGCGTGGACGGGCACCGAAATCGAGTTCCACATCGGTTTTTTCAATGCTGAGCCAGTCAACCTCGGCCGATGCATAGTTGAATTCCACCTTGAATTCCACGTTTGTGGTGATGGTTGTTTCGAAATAGCGCTCATTATAGGCAGCCGACGACTCCAGCTCAATATCCTTCTCTTTGGGTGTGATAACCTTGGCGAAACCGGTCTGGTTAACCACCACAGTCTTTGTCTCGGCACCCGACACTACACGAATCTGAGCCTCACGCATTCCATTTATGAGTGAAGAGTCTATAGCCACACGGCACACGGCATCGCCAATACCGTTGGCAGGCGTCACCTGTACCCAGGTTGCCGACGAGGAGATATACCACTCACCCTCGACATTTACCTTAATATCCTCTACACCACCCTCGGCTGCGATGGTGATATTCTCTTTATCGAGCGAGAATGCCGCCTGCGCTGCATCGTCGTTGTCGCTACACGCAACAAATAGAGCGGCAAGCACTCCTAATGTTATATTAAATATCTTTTTCATAAGAATTCAAACATCTTCTAAGGTTAATCATCCAACTCCAAAGACTCGCAGCCACGAACATCCTGGGTTTTGTCATATATGAGCATACAATAGCCGTAATATATATAATCACATATTTCCGACACATTTATTGTTATATTGGGATTGTCGGCAATTTCAAATATGAATAGGTTATACGGCATTGTATCATCAATCTTGCGCAAGTCGTTACCACCAATTAAGAAATAACGTAAACCTATATGTTGCCACAAGCCCATAGGCCACTCACGCAAACAGCGGTCGCCGTTCTCATCACTCTGGTAGCGTATAAAATAGCGCACAAGTCCCGAAATACTCAATGGTTCCGTAGGGAATTTCTCAAAACTGTTGTAGCTGAGGTCTATGCCTGTAAGATATGGCAAATTGCGGGCATAAAAATCATCGGACAACTCTTTGAGTTTGTTATAGCTAAGGTCTATAGCCTCCAGCAGATATGCATTCTCACCCTTTAACGAACCATCAGGAATCTCTTTCATACCATTAGCCGACAGCACCAGATAGGAAATAGGAGAAGCTGTAGAAAACAGTATCGACGGGAATGTCTCCAAACAATTATTCGAAAGATTTACTTGCGATGAATTTACACCACGGAAGTTATCGCCGTTTTCGAACCCGCTTATCTTGTTATGTGAAAAATCTATTGACTGAGACACATACACCGAGCGAGCATTAAAAATATCGGGGAACACGGTAAGTTCATTGTGGCTGATAGAGAAGCTCTCCATCTGGCTGTAACCGCAGAAATAGCCATCGACATTGGGAACTTCTTTTATCTTATTATAATCAAGATATACTTTTGCAAGGTTAATCTCTTTGCCAAATGGATGAACCTCTTCAATTTGGTTGTTTGTCAAATCAATCATTCCAAGTTTCACCATTTTCTTTAAGTCATCGTACTCGGGCATAGCCTTGAGGTTGTTATAACCGAAATAGATTCCTTGAATCTTGCTTCCACTGTTTCCATCGATAAACTCTATCCAATCGGACAGCAGCTGCTCACCCGATATGCCTTTCAAACAAGCTAAATTGATAATTTGCAGTTCGGGCAACTTTGAAAGCATATCCATTGGCAACGAAGTAAGCTCGGTGCAATTATAGATTTCAATGTCGGTGAGTTCGGTAAAATTCTCCCAACTCCAGGAGTCCTCCTCATCGGCGTATATCGAGTTCTCGTCAATATCATCCACAAAGAAATTCTCGCTTGTGATTGGAGAGTTGGCTATAAAGAACTGGGAAAGTTTTGTACAGCGCATAATAGCTTTCGATATACCTGTTATCCGGTTGGTCTTGTCACCAAACTGGATGGCCTTTGTCTGCACGCTTTTGAGGATTGCATTCTCACCTCCCTCGTGTTCTATGGTCTCCTGCCACTCTTTTGAGAGATTAGTGCGAAAATCCTTTTGCAGATTGTTTCTTTCATAGTCGGAACGGACATACAGTTTCTGTTCCTCGGTCATTTCGGGGAATATGTGACCACCGAGTTGCTCCGAGTGACTACCAAGATAGAGGATGGCAAGCTCGGAAAGCTGACCTATGGCCGATGGAACAACACCCTTTGCACCGAAGCCCTCCAACGAAATGGTGGCCACACGGCCGTCGCTGTGCAGCTGCACACCCGGCTGGTCGCCCCACAAATCAATATCCTTGTTAAAGTACCAGTTGCACCCTTTGGGATTGGTTATACCTGCATACTTCCAGTTGGGGCCGTCAAGTGCCTCCCAAATCTCCTTAAGGGCTATATAATCCTTAATGTACTCTTCGGTACCTTTTATATCAAAGGGAACCTCAACATCTTTTGTAACCTCGTTATCGGCTACATCGAATGTAGCGTTGGTGGTGTTATACACCTCGCCAAGCTGTTTCTTACCCTTTTTATCGGAATAGGCGGTGAAGCTGTGCACTTTGTATGTACCTGCGGGGAGCCACAGCACCGTGTCGCACTCAAGATACGAAGTTTCGGTATTATGTCCGGGAGCAGCATCGTTTTTGAAATCCTCTACATACTTGGCAGGCAGATTGCTGAACGTCGTCTTTTCCAGTGTGAATTGGTTCTGCACGGTTACATCTACCGATTGGATATTGCCAAAGGGAAAGACCTCGTCATCCTCGGTGGCACGTGTCAGGGGAGCAATGTTCTTTACAATCTTGAACGACACCTTTCCACGGCCGGCAACGGGCACCGAGAGCGACTCGGTAACCAAACCACCGGCAACAACCGTAAAATTGCAGTTTTCAATATCGGCTGAAAGAAGTTCCTCCTCCTTGTTGTTATAGAGGGTGAATCCTATAGCTTTATAATCGCCCGCAACGAGTTTCATTTTGTCGCTGCGCAAGCCATACTCGGCAGTTTCGGTATTGTACGAGTTGAGCAAAAGGGTTTGTGTTATGGTGCTGTTGCTGCCCTGCAACACAATCTTCATCTTGTGAGCAGAGGACAATCGGTCGAGTTTCTCCACAGCGCGGCTCACAGCACCCTGCCCCTCGGCAGACTCGCTCTTGTACAGCTTAAACTGAACATAACCGTACAGGTCGCCCTGTTGTGCCGCATCGTCATCGGAACAACCAACCAGGCTCATTGCCATAAAGGCAACGAGGATGGTCAACAGGTATGATATATTCTTCTTGTTCATATTCCTAAAATTATTAGAATAGGTTATTAACGGGCTTAACGATTAGCGCCTTGATGTTTACATTGTTTCGATGGATGCGCAATATCAAAGGCTTTGTAAAGCTGCTTGCCGCAGGAACTTTCAGTTTTAGTTCAAAGTATCCATCGGCATTCTTTGATATTGTGGGCGAGCCCCAACGGCGGCTGGGAACCACACCATCGGCATCATAAATGGCAAATGCAGGATTACCCTCATCGGGAGTAATAAGCAGGTTCACTGTGTATGTGTTACCATATACACCTGTTATTGAATATATATCGGTAACAGACAGCTCGCTGCTCACCCAAGTATAGAGGTCGCCTTCAGTTTCAGCTGTACACTCCACTGCGGCACCTGTGGCATCGGTCACAACAAAGCCATCGGGAGCAAATATATCCTTTTGTGTAGCCTCGATAAGCACATAGTCGATATGCTCATCGACAAAGGTGACGGCATCGGCTGCACTCTTCATAGCAGCCATAAAATCGTCGTAAATACCGGTAGGCACCGCAAACAGATAGCCCTTGCGCGAACGAGCATCGGTAGCGGCATAAGGCTTGGCACAAACGGTTAGGGCGCCCTTTGCAGCGGCATCCTCATTGGCTGTCAACCAGGCATCGGCAGCCACCTTGATAGAGCCGTCGCTGTTTTCGGTGGCGCAAACCAATGTGTAGTCGTAGTTAAAGCACTTAACGGTAAAAGGAATACTGTTTTCAACAACAATCTCCTCGGTTTCTCCCTCGAGCGAGGTGCCTTCATAACGGAAGGTTTTGCCATCGAGAGCCACCTCCCACCCCCACGGGCTGTAGTCGCCCTCAATGCGCATAACAGAGGGGTTCATACCTGCATAGTTTATGGGATAGGTGTGTTCTACGCTGCCATCGGTCGAAGCAATTACAAAATCGCCGGCCAAAGCATAGGGTACGAACTCATCTATCACATTCAATATATATGAGCCGTTGTACAATGTGGGCTCGGCTATCCATTCGGGGTACGACTTTATTCCATAATCGTAGCTAGCCTTTATGGCTATGGTTGCCGATGCCGTGGCATCTATCACCACCTCATCTACACTATTATTATTTTCGTCGATAATTTCGGACGAATGGCTTTTGGCGTGGCGGTATATAGTACCAAACTCATACTCCTCACTACCATAGCTGAATGCAACCTTGGCACCTGCAGGCTCGAATGTGCGGGCATCGTTTGTTATCTTCATATATATCTTGTGCGCACCGCCCACGCCACTGAGGTCGTTGAAATAGTCGCCATCCTCGGTGGTTGAGAAGAGCACCCATATCTTGTCGGAATATACACGCCAACTGCTGTTGGTAGTGAAATCTATGGTGCTGACGATGAAATCCTTTTCGTCGAGCTCGGCAATATCGTAGCTGCCCGCGTTCACCAGTTCGAATGTAGCCGGTGGGGTGGCATCGTCGTCATCGTTGCAAGCAACAAAAGCCGTTGCCGCAACGGCAAGCATACCTATAAGAAATATGTATTTAATCTTTTTCATAAATAAGCCTCCTATCTCATTAGTAACCCTCGCGTTTAAGTTTCTCGGCCTCGTCGTCGCTTATCCACTCCACGGCGTTCACAAAAACACCCACGGTGTTGGGATATGCCATACTGGGCACATAGAGAGTCATATACTGGAAAATGAATTTTTCGCAGCTGCTGTAGTACGATGTGTACATTGTGGGCTGGTACATATTTATAATACCCTCATCGCCATACAATGTTCCGAATGCCTCGCTTGTGGGGCCGAAGGGCTGGTCCTCAAACTCTATAAGCGGGTTCAGAATATCATCGGTGGTGAATTTTATTCTCACATCGTAACCATCATAGAAATAGTCTTTCATAATGATGGTGTTCTCGTTCTCGGGGTCCACCACAGAGTATGTGAGACGACCATCGGTTGTCTGCACATAATTGTTTATAAATGTGGATATTATAAAGCAGTAGCCAGTAAATGCGTTTATGTCGAATGTGCAAGCCTTTTTGAGCCACACATTGGTATCGGTACCATAGAGGTCCCACTTGGCATCCTCGCTTGTTATGAGGCGCAGGCTGAAGCCTATAGAGTCGCTCACCTCAATGTTATCGTGATATCCAAGAACCTCCACATTACCCACGAGCTCACCGGCCTTTATGGTTATGGTGTTCGACTTCAGGGCATAGTGACGGCCCTCGGTGGCATTGCTCTTGCTATCGACAATCTCCACAGCGAGTGTGCGGTCGTAGTCGCACGCGCGGGTGGCCACAACGGGTATCTCGAAAATCTCACCATTGGACTGCACGGGCAGTTCATATAATGTATCGGAAAACATTATATAATTGGGGCCGCTGTACTTTACATACTCGGCATCGGTGTTACACGATGCAAGCCCCAAAAGCAAGGCCGCGGTTATACATATATTTGACAATATCTTTTTCATATACAATCCTCCGCTCATTATTTGTTACTTTTATTGGGTTGTATGTTTGAACCCGGAGCATCTATCTCGTGCTGGGGGATAGGCCACACAAACAACGGGTTGTCGGCCTCTATCTTGAGGCGGCTGCCGTGTTCCAGTGACTGGTCTTGCGGCTTACGCTCGAAACCCTTCTCCCAACGTTTGAGGTCTTGCAGACGGAAGCCCTCCATATAAAGTTCCTTCACACGCTCGCCTTCGATAATCTCCATTGCATTCTTCTCGTTCATAGAGACACCGCCACCATAAGATGTGTCGTAGCGCTTGGTGCGCAGAGCAGCGATATCCTTTGCAGCCTTGTTGTAGTCGGGGACAGCCTTGCGTGCGTATGCCTCGGCACGTATAAGATACTGTTCGGCAAGGCGGAATACCTTGGGCATAGAGGTGTGCAGGAGCATTGCCGAGTTGTACAAATCTACATTTCCGTAATACTTGTAGAGCAACGGCCAGGTGAGCCCGTGGCTGTGGCCCGTGGCAACGGTGTAGAAGCAGATGTCGTCGCGCAGGTCGTTAGCGTCGAAAGACTCCAGCACCCACTGCGCGGGAACATAATCGGGGTAGTAGTTGGAGTAGTCGAAATTCCAGAACACACGGCCCAGCGAACCACCATAATTGGTGACCGTGAAGCCCACCTTCCAAATAACCTCGAAAGCCATATCGTGCTCCCACATATATTGGTAATAGCTCACACCGGGAGAGTACTCGGTTGTGGCACTTGCAAGCGAGTAGTAGCCGCTCTCTATTATTTTTGTGGAATACTTTATGGCATCGTCCCAGTTGCGCATATAAAGCGCTATGCGCGCACGCAGGGCATAAGCGGTATATTCATTGAAATACTGCGATGCATTAAAGAGTTCACCATCCACGGCTGTGTCGTAATCCTCGCCCAGAGCAAGCAGTTTGGCTGCACGCTCAATATCGGCAATAACGAATTGGTACGAATCGTAGAGCGATGCGCGTGTAATGTTCTTCTCGCCATAGTAGCTGTCGGTGATAACCACGCCAAGCTCGTTTTTGGCCTCCTCATCGGATTTATAATCGACGCAATATAGTTTTATGAGTTCCGAATAGGCAAGTGCGCGGGCAAAATAGGCCTCACCGCAAAGCCTTTCGAGGTAATCGAGGTCGTCGTCATTGGTGAGTGTTACCTCGAGTTTCTTTGCATTGTCGAGGAAGAAATTACAATTGCCTATAACCTCGTAGAGGGTTGCATAGACAGCCTCTATTTCGGTGTCGGTAGGCTGTATATCCCAACGCCACACTGCACCGTGCTGGTTGGAGTAACCGTTGACGGCATATACCAAATCGCTCTGAATATCGGGCAACAGGGTGAGATATCCACTGTAAAGGGCGCTGTTCATAAAGGTAGAGTATATACCTATGACAGCCTCATCGGCCTGGTCGATATTTGTTATGGCCTTGTGCTGCTCCACGGCATCATCGGGGAACTTGTCCAAGCACGATGTTATGCCCAAGGATAGAAGGCCCAGAATTATAAATATTTTTATATCTTTCATCATAGTCCCTGAATTTTAGAATGACAACTCCAAGCCACAGGTGTATTGGCGCGACATCGGATACTGCGCAGCATAAAGGTTGCTGGCCGATTCGGGGTCGATACCACTGAACTTTGTTATTGTAAATAGGTTCTGTGCCTGCACATAGAAACGTGCACGGCTGAACAGCTTTGTTTTCTTCAACACCGAGCCGGGGAAGTCGTAGCTGAGCATTATGTTCTTGAGGCGCAAGAAGGATGCATCCTCCATAAAACGCGAGTCGAGCTGCGGTGTAACACCATATCGTGGAATGTCGGTAACGTCGCCGGGCTGTTTCCAACGGTCGTACAGCAGGCGCTTCGACTGGTTGTAGGTGGTATAAAGACCATTGCTCTCCTCGAAGAAGCGGTCGTTGTTGAACATCCAACGGTCTTTAACCCAACTGAAATGGGCGGTGAGAGTGAGCCCCTTGTAGCTCACGGTGGTACCGAAACCACCCTGCCAGGGAGCTATGTAGCTTTTACCTATCATCACCTTGTCGCCCTCGTTGTATTCGTTGGTTATGTTGCCATCCTTGTCGTACCAAAGAGCATCGCCGTTGGCAGGGTTCACACCGGCGTAGCGGTTCATAAAGAACTCGCCCACGGGATGGCCCACAACAAGTTTTGTACCCGTGGTACTAAGCACATACTCCTGCACGCCGTTATAGAGCTCGGTGATTTCGTTCTTGTTGTACGATGCATTCGCATTCACGTTCCACACAAAATCTTCGGTGCGTATGATATCGGCATTGAGCGAGAACTCGGCACCCTTGTTCACCATCACACCTACGTTGTCCCAGCGGCTGCCGAAACCATTGTTGGCATAGGACTGGGGTACCGACATAAGCATATCGGTTGTTTTTTTGTAGTACAACTCCACATCGGCATTTATGCGGTGGAAGAAACCAAAATGGAAAGCAAGGTTCGATGTCCACAGTTTCTCCCAACTGAGGTCCTCGTTGCCCTGTGTGGCGGGTGCTATACCCGGGCTGTCCATATAGTTGTAGCCGCTGCCCACCAATGCGATGTGGTCGTAATCGGGGATTGAAGAGTTACCCGATGTACCTGTGCTGGCAGCTATCTGCGCATTTGTGAGCCAGTTGGCTGTCTTTTGCATAAACTTTTCGTTGCGCAGGTTCCACATAAAGCCCAAAGACCAGAATGTGGCCCAACGGCCGTTCTTTCCGAAACGCGACGAGGCATCGGTGCGCAACGAGAAATCGGCATAATATTTTTCGTTGTAGTTATACTCACCACGGCCGAAGAACGAGAGGAAAGCGTGGCTCGACGAGCTGTTGGCCCAAGACGAAGCCCTTGTACCCGATGACAAAAGGGTGAAAGCATCGTTGCTCTGGCCGCGGGTAATCACCTGGAAGCCCTCGGAACGGTAATCGACACCCTCCTGGCCAAGCATCACATTGAAGTTATGCTTTTTCTTTATATCGAACAGGTAGTTTACGGTGTTGGTTATGGTGAGGTTCACGGCATCGTGCGATGCAAGGCCTGCCGTACCCGAACCGTTGTTACCCACAAAACCGGGGTACGACTTCATATCGGTTGTTGAATGTGTGAAATCGACACCGAATTGTGTGCGCAGAACCAAATTCTTTATGGGTGAAAGCTCGGCATAAAGCACGCTTATGGCCTTGTACTTTTTCATATACTGCGGGTTGTATGCCACAGCCTCCATAGGGTTATATCCACGACCTTCCCAAGAACCATCGGCCGATGAAGCTATAGAGCCATCGGGCTTATAGGGGTTCCAATAGGGGAGCATAAAACGGCAAGCCGAGATAGGGGTATCTACCGAATAACCGCCCTCATAGGCCTGCTGCACCTCCTCATAGGCAAGCATTGAGTTTGTGCCCACCTTAAGGTAGTCGTTGGTCTTTACATCGGCATTGGCACGCATATTGTAGCGGCGGAAGGTGGAACCTTGCGCTATACCGTCCTGGTCGAAGAAATTGGCCGACACAAAGTAGTTTAGCTTGTCGGTTGCGTGATTCAGCGACAGGTCGTAGCTCTGCAGGCCGGCCTTGTCGTTGAAAACGGCATCCATCCAGTTAATATCGGTTTTTGACAGAATATTATAATCCTGTCCTTTGTCGAGGCCCAACTCCTTTTCGAACTGTATGCGCTCGGCAGTGTTCATCAAAGTCCAGTTATCGTGGGCAAGGGCCGAGTATCCCCACTGCGAACGGAAGGTTACGTTTACCTTTTCGGTACTTGTTCCGCGCTTGGTGGTGATGACAACAACACCATTGGCCGCACGTGCACCGTAGATTGATGTCGATGAAGCATCCTTGAGCACATTGATAGACTCTATGTCGCTGGGGCTTATGGTATTGAAATCGGAGGCAGTGATGGGCACGCCGTCGAGAATGAAGAGCGGCGCCGAACCCGAATTTATTGAGTTTGTACCACGAATTTGGAAGGTTGCCGCCTTGCTGGGTTCACCCGAACTGGAGATAACCGTCATACCGGGTGTCTGGCCCTGCAATGCCTGGTCGAAACCGGCGGTGGGCACATTCTCCACCTTCTCGGCCTTTACCGTGGAGACCGAGCCTGTGATGGTACCCTTTTTACGCACGCCATAGGCTACATAGACAAACTCCTCAATTTCCTGAACCTCGGACTGCAGCACCACGTTCAACAGTTTGGTAGCGGCAGTTACCTTGTGCTCCTGTTTCCCGTAACCCATATACGAAAAATCGAGCACAGCCTCCTCGGTTCCTCTGATTTCTATGGTATAATTACCGTCGAAATCGGTAACAACACCATTTGTACTCCCTCTCTGCATAACGGCAACACCTATAAGAGGCGTACCATCTTCATTAGATGTTACATTACCCTGCACGGTGAAATACTGCGCAAGGGCCCCCTGGATTGACAACAAGCAAAGGAAAGCAATTAGAAGGATTCCTTTTTTCATTATATTATATATTAAACACTTTATTTACAAGCGAATACAACAAAACGGCATCGACATTACCGACGATTTTCAACACAATGAATAATCAATGGTATGCCGATTCTCCCCGAATGCTTGAATATATATACCGATTATATTCAAACTTTTAGCAAAAGTTTTGCAAATTTATGAAAAATTTCACACAAATAGGCTATTGCAGCAAAAAAAGCGACAAAATAAACATTTTTAATCACAGACAAAACACAAATGCTAACGAGCGGGCTCGTTAGCATTTGTGTTATATTGGCAAAAAAATCTTATCGCAAAGCCTCGCCAAGCAAGGTATCCAACTCGGCCGGTGAGAGATTGCGCCCAAGAATAACCCCCTTATTATTTATAAGTATGTTTGATGGAATGACATCTATCCCATACTCGGTAGCCACCTCGCTGCTGCCACCTGCAGGGTTGCACAGCTGTGTGAACGAAAGGCCGAGTGCCGACACCGCGCTGCGGCACTCCTTTATATCGGAATCGAGTGAGAGGCCCACCACCTTGAGCCCTTTACCGTTATACTTTTTATGTAATGCCTCTATTGCAGGCAACTCGGCACGGCAGGGCGCACACCAGCTTGCCCAAAATTGCAGCAACGTATATTTGCCCGCCTCTACGACATTGGAAAAAAGTACTTTTTTATCGCCTAAATCGGGCAGCTCAAAATTCAGATACTGCTGCCCCACGGCTGTCAGAGCCCTCTTCTTTTCGGCCTGCAAACGATGGGTGGCATAGGAGTTCATCACATCGTAACGCGCCGAATGCAGATAGAGCGGTACGCGCGACAACAAACCGGCAAGGCGGGCCACATCTATATTTTGGTACATCCGGGTGAGGATATAAAAGCCAAGACCGTTCTCTATGTTGCTCTCTATTGCCAGCAGGGAATACTCGGTGAGATTTACTTTTGCGGTTTCGCGGGCATAGACAAGGCTGTCGAGCATAGCCTTGCCCACAGACATATTCTTTACAAACGCGGGCGATGTGGCACGCTCCAGGTTGTCAAGATGCTCTTTTGCCGCCACAAAGCGCTGCAATATTTCGTTACCCTCGGTGCCGCCACGCACCACGGCGTTGTCCATATTAACCGAAATGATACCCGGCTCAAGCACCACAGGGCCGCCAACGGCCTCGCTCTCGGCCAACAGCATACGCACGCTTCTTTCGTAGTAGCCGCCGGTGAATTCGAACGTGCCGCCACGCACCACTGCCGAGTCGATAATGGCAAGCTCCTCGTTGGGGTTCATCATATATACAACGGTTCCATCGGGGGCAGCTTTGAACGTTCCTTTTATTTTATAACCGTCGCTGCTGCAGGCTGCCACAAAAAGAGCGATGAAAAGGAGATGAATTATCTTTTTCATTGAGTATCCTATTTTAATGATGCATTTATATCTTCGATATAGCCAAGCAGTTCGTCACGCCCCAGCGCACTTTCCGACGAGGTTACGAATACCGGCGGCAACTCCTCCCACTCCTGCAGCAGGCGCTGCTTGTATGCTTCGATATTGCTTGCAAGCTGCGTTTTGGTAACCTTGTCGGCTTTGGTAAATACAATAGAAAAGGGAACCCCGTTCTCGCCAAGCCATTCAAAAAACTCCAAATCTATCTTTTGAGGCTCGTGCCTGCAATCGACAAGCACAAAAAGATTGGTCATCTGCTCGCGGTCCAGCACATACGACGATATTATATGCTCCAGCTGCTCATTTTGCTTTTTGCTGCGTTTTGCATATCCGTAGCCCGGCAAATCGACCAGATACCACTCGTCGTTCACAATAAAATGGTTTATGAGCAACGTCTTACCCGGCATAGCCGATGTCATTGCCAGCTTATTGTGGCGGGTGAGCATATTTATGAGGCTCGACTTACCCACATTGGAACGCCCTATGAAGGCATATTCGGGCTTATTGTCCTGCGGACATTTTCTCACATCGCTGTTGCTTATTACAAAGCGCGCGCTTTTTATTACCGGCTGTTTTTTCATCGTGCAATATTTTGTGCGAAGATAATTAAAAATCGTAAACGACGAAAATGTTTCACATAAACAAACGTGGGTGACCCAAAAGTGAAATGGGTCACCCACGTTTGTAGGGAGGTTGGATAAAAAGAGCTATTTTTAGGCTTGCGAAGCCCGAAAAAACGCAGTTTACTAAGCGTAAATGAGTATTTTTCGGGCAAGCGTAACAACAAA
>JAFVSR010000084.1 GCA_017503645.1 Bacteroidaceae bacterium
ATTTTGTATGCTACTGTGATTGTGTCACCGGGGTGGAAGTTAAGCTCGCGCTTTACATCAGTAGCAAATGCTTCTTTAGCAATTTTAATTAAATCCATTACTTTGAATTGTTAAATTGTTCAATCATTCCAACGCAACATACCAAGTTACTCTTCCTTGGCAGCGATTACGCCGAAAGCGACCGCAAAGATAGAGCAAATTCCCGAGCCCGCAAAAATTATCTCTATATTTTTAGGACACTTTTGCACACAACCACCTATTTTTATACCGCATTTTTGCTTTTTTTGTGGCAAAACAGTACATTTGAGCGCTAAACAGAACAGTGAATTATGAATTACAAAGCTATTGCAATGATAATCACGGCACTTGTCGTGATGCAGGCTTGTTGCGAGAAGAAACGCCTCACATCCATCGAGGCAGGCAACATAGCCGTTACGCACATAGAGAGGAACGATGGCGCCGCCGCAGTGCGTGCCATCCTCGAAAGAAGCCGCGCCGCGGTGGACAGCATAAAGGCGCCTGTGATAGGCACGGCTGCCGTGGAGCTGGCAGTATATCCGCCCGAAAGCCCGCTTATGAACTTTGCCGCCGATGCATTGCGCTTGATGGCGCAGCAGCATAGCGACACCCCCATAGACATAGCCATAACCAACAAGGGCGGGCTGCGCAGCACATTGGCGCAAGGCACTATAACATTCGGCGACATATACAATGTATTCCCATTTGAAAATACGTTGGCCCTGCTCACCCTCAATGGCAGTGAGCTCCTGCTGCTGTTTGCCGAGATTGCCAAAGTGAAGGGTGAGGCCATAAGCGGTGCAAGGCTCACCATAAGTGCCACCGGAGAACTGCTCTCTGCCACGGTTGGCGGTAATCCCGTGGTGCCGGAAAGAGAGTACCGCATTGCCACGTCGGACTATCTGTCGCAGGGTAACGACAAACTCTACACCCTTGCCAAAGGGCGCGACAAAGTAATAAAAAGCGACATCACCATACGCGACCTTATGATACAGCACATAGCCCACCTGCACAGCTGCGGCAAGGCGGTGAATGCTGCCATCGACGGGCGCATAACAGTGAAATAAAACGCCATAGTTATGAGAAATTTATTCATTGCCATACTGCTGCTTGCTGCCACCTCCATTGTGGCGCAGGAGAAAATAACCATACTGCACACAAATGATACACACAGCTGCATAGAACCCGAAAAGAACGGGGGTGCAGGCGTGCTTAACCGTGCTCTGCTCATTGAGGCCATAAAAGACTCGGTGGGTGCAGAGAATGTGCTCCTGTTCGACTGCGGCGACTTTTCGCAAGGCTCGCTCTACTACAACACATTCAAGGGAAGTGTGGAGGTGGAGATAATGAATGCTATGGGCTACGATGCCGGCGCAGTGGGTAATCACGAGTTCGATTTTGGTATGGAGAACCTTGCGCGCCTTGTGAAAATGGCGCACTATCCCATACTTTGCGCCAACTACGACTTTACAGGCACTCCTTGCGAAGGGCTCATACACCCCACCGCCATAATAGAGCGCAAGGGGGTGAAGATAGGGCTTTTCGGTCTCTCGCCCAACCCTGTAGGGCTCATTTCAAAAGATTACTATGCCGGCATAGAGTATCTGCCGCCCATTGAAACGGCCAATAAATGCGCACAGGAACTGCGAGAGCAAGGGTGCGATGTGGTTATCTGCCTTTCGCACCTGGGCTACCGTATGCCCAACGAAACGTGTGACGACGAACGTCTGGCCGCAGCCACCAAAGGGATAGACCTGATACTTGGCGGCCACTCGCACACCTATTTCAAAGAGCCCGCCAAGCTCATAAACGCCGAGGGTAAGGAGGTGATTGTGCAGCAGATGAACAAGAACGGCCGATACCTGGGGGTGGTCACCCTGACATTTGAATAAATTAACAAACTTATTAAAAATTCACAATAAGGTGTATTTATAACGTTTATTGTATATCTTTGCGGCTAACCGCGAACCTCGCCGGTTGCAAAACCATTGAATCAAAGAACCAAACTTATAACATAATAATAAAAAAGAAATGAAAAAGATTGCAATTTTTGCATTTGGCGCACTTGCGCTCACAGCCTGCAACAGCGGCTACAACATTAACGGAACAACCGGCAGTGCACACGAAGGCCAAACAGCCTATCTGGTAAATGTAAACACAAACGAACCGGTGGATTCCTGCATAGTAAAGGACAGCGCATTTGTATTCAAAGGCGAGCTTGCAGAACCCGAGGTTTTGAGAGTGCAGATTGAGCGCACAAGCGGTTCGGTGCTTGTGGAGCCCGATAGCCGCATAACAATAGACCTTACAACACGCCCTGCCGTTGTGAGCGACAATGGCGGTTTGAACGATAAATCTGCCGAGTTCAACAAAGCCGTGAACGAGAAGGGCGCAGCCTTGGAAACAGCATATAGAGAGAACATAGCAAAAGTGCAGAAAGGCGAAATGACCGTAGAGGACTTTGAGGCATTCCGCAAGGGTATTGTAGAGGACCTCAATGGTGCATATAAAGAGGGTATTGTTTCGAACAAGGACAATATTCTTGGTGCATATCTGCTTGCAATGTACTCAAAAGCGCTTTATCAGGATTTGGCATCTCTTGACTCGGTTATGCAGATGGTAAAATATTCGGGCAAGATGTCTGCCATTGAAAAATACCACGAGAACCTCGAGAAGAAGGAGGCTACAAAGGCCGGCAAAATGTTTGTGGACTTCAAAGGCTTGAACATTGACGGCGAAGCCTGCTCATTGTCGGACTATGTGGGCAAGGGCAAGTATGTGGTTGCCGACTTCTGGGCAAGCTGGTGCGGCCCCTGCCGTGGAGAAATTCCCAACCTCAAGGCCATAAGCAAGGAGTATGACAGCGACAAACTCATTGTACTTGGTATAAATGTATGGGATAGCGAGCAGAAATTCAAAGAGGCTCTTGTGAACGAGGATATTGCCTATCCGCAGATTTATGTGCCTCAAGACGGTGACAATGCCACCGAACTCTACGGTATTCAGGGTATTCCCCAGATTATGTTGTTCGGCCCCGACGGTGTCATCATCAAGCGCGACCTTCGCGGTGCTGCCATCAAGGCTGCCATCGATGAGGCTATGAGTAAGTAATACAGGTATCACATATAATAACGACATCGGGGCACCTTGCGGTGCCCCGATGTCGTTATTTATATTTACCTTAATTTAATCCTTCTCTCCAAAGCAGAGGTCGCCGGCATCGCCCAATCCCGGTACTATATAATAATGGTTGTTGAGTACGGGGTCTATGGTGGCGCAATAGAGAATAGTATCTTCGGGGAAATTCTCTTTTACAAAATCGACAGCCTCCTGGCTGGCGATAACCGAGGCTAAAATCAACTTGGCAGGGGTGCCCTTTGTGAGCAGAGCCTGGTATGCAAGCAGCGCGCTGCAACCCGTGGCAAGCATTGTGTCCACAAGCAATACCGTCTTGCCTTCGAGGCGAGGCGATGCAAGATACTCCACTTCCACATCAAAGTGGGTTTCATCCGTATATTTGCGATAGGCCGACACAAAGGCATTTTCGGCACTGTCGAAATAGTTGTGGAAACCAGTGTGCAACGGCAGGCCTGCACGCAGAATGGTTGAAAGCACCACCTTGTCGGCGGGCACGTTGTGCACCGCCTCGCCCAATTGTGTGGGCACGGTCTCGGCTGCGTAGGTAAGCTCTTTGCTTATTTCGTATGCCATAATCTCGCCAATGCGCTCTATATTGCGGCGGAAGCGCAACTGGTCTTTTTGTATCTCCACGTCGCGTATCTCGGTGAGGAAGCGGTTGAGAATGGTGTCTTGTTTTGATAAATCTACTATTTTCATACTATATGTATAATTGTTATTTCAGGCATTACAAGAAACGGCCACGCAGGCCGCCCTCTCTTTTCTGCCGCTAATATACATTTTTTATTCCAAAAATAGATATTTTAAGAAATTAAACAGCCTCTTGCTGAAAAATCAAGGAGAAAAGTGGAATTTTTGTGGCAAAAGTCTGTAAAAAACAAAATGTCAAAAATTAAACATTTTCACAAGACAAATGCGACATAAATCGCCTTTTTTACGAAGAAACAAAGAGGGAAACTTATAAAATGTAAGTGCAAGTTGACAATGGAAATGACGAAAAAAAGTCCAAAATCGTGGCCGTTGGGGCTTTTTTGCAGTAATTAAAGAAATTTTTCTTTAATTGTTTTGAGAGTTTAAGCAAAAAGATATATATTTGCACTTGGAGAACTTTGGCATCTTTGAGCAAAATGTTAAAATTTTTGCAAAGCAGCCGTCTTCAATGGTAAATATTTTTTTTGATTATTAACAAATAATTTATTTTTTCAAATTATGGCAACAATAGATCTTACCAAGTATGGTATTACCGGTGCTACCGAGGTTATTTACAACCCCTCTTACGAGCAGCTTTTTGCCGAGGAGACAAAGCCCGGTCTCGAAGGTTATGAGGTTGGCCAGGTTACAGAACTTGGCGCAGTAAATGTAATGACAGGTGTTTACACCGGCCGTTCTCCCAAGGATAAGTTCATCGTTAAGGATGCTACATCGGAGAACACTGTATGGTGGACATCTGAGGAGTACAAGAACGACAACAAGCCCGTTACAACAGAGGCTTGGAACGTACTCAAGGAGATTGCAACAAAGGAGCTTTCTAACAAAAGACTTTTTGTTGTAGATGCATTCTGCGGTGCTAACCCCACAACACGTTTGAAAGTACGTTTCATTATGGAGGTAGCTTGGCAGGCACACTTCGTAACAAATATGTTCATCCGCCCCACAGCCGAGGAGCTTGCAGCATTCGGTGAGCCCGATTTCATCGTTTACAACGCTTCAAAGGCAGCTGTTAAGAACTACAAAGAGCTCGGTTTGAACTCTGAGACAGCAGTAGTGTTCAACCTCACATCACGTGAGCAGATTATCCTCAACACCTGGTATGGCGGTGAGATGAAGAAGGGTATGTTCTCAATGATGAACTACTACCTCCCCTTGCAGGGTATCGCTTCAATGCACTGCTCGGCCAACACCAACGAGAAGGGCGAGACAGCTATCTTCTTCGGCCTTTCTGGTACAGGAAAGACTACTCTTTCTACCGATCCCAAGCGTATGCTTATCGGTGACGACGAGCACGGCTGGGACGATGAGTCGGTGTTCAACTTCGAGGGTGGTTGCTATGCAAAGGTTATCAACCTTGACAAGGAGAGCGAGCCCGATATCTTCAACGCCATCAAGCGCGATGCACTCTTGGAGAACGTAACAGTTGACGCCAACGGCAAGATTAACTTCGCCGACAAGAGCGTGACAGAGAACACTCGCGTTTCTTACCCCATCAACCACATCAACAACATCAAGCCCGGTTCAATGGCAGCTCCTGCCAAGAAGGTAATCTTCTTGTCGGCCGACGCATTTGGTGTATTGCCTCCCGTGTCTATCCTCTCACCCGAGCAGACACAGTACTACTTCCTCAGCGGCTTCACAGCTAAGCTCGCAGGTACAGAGCGTGGTATCACAGAGCCCACTCCCACATTCTCTGCTTGCTTCGGCGCTGCATTCCTTAGCTTGCACCCCACAAAGTATGGTGAGGAGCTCGTTAAGAAGATGGAGAAGAACGGTGCAAAGGCATACTTGGTGAACACAGGTTGGAACGGTACAGGCAAGCGTATCTCTATCAAGGATACACGCGGTATCATCGACGCTATCCTCGACGGTTCTATCGATAACGCACCTACAAAGACAATTCCTCACTTCGACTTTGTTGTACCTACAGAGTTGCCCGGTGTTGATCCCGCTATCTTGGATCCCCGCGACACTTATGCAGATGCTGCACAGTGGGAGGAGAAGGCTGTTGACTTGGCTGGTCGCTTCATCAAGAACTTCACCAAGTACACCGGTAACGAGGCTGGTAAGGCTCTTGTTGCAGCCGGTCCCAAACTCTAATATTGAGAATTTAGGTTTATATATTGGTTGGTGGCAGATGTTTCTGCCACCAACTTTTTTTGCTGATATGAGTGGTGCGCCTTGCCGATTCTATTGTGATAGACAAATGTAAAAGCTGTTAAACTTTCACAGGTGCAGCAACAAAAAAAAGAGCCGGACACATTTTGTATTACCCCACGTTTACACTAACTTAGGCAACAAATTGCAAAAACAAAGAGACCGCCGTGAACGAAGAAACGAAACAATTTATAGCCCTGCACCGCACAAGCGACACACGCACACTTGCGTTGCAAGCCGCCCGCTACCCCGCCGTGGATATGCGCCTGGCAATAACACAGATAGAGGGGTGGCAGCTTGCGCAGAACAAGCTGCCGCAGTGGGCTGCCACCGAGGGGCTGCTCTACCCGCCACGCATATCAATGGAGCAATGCTCCTCCGAGGCCACAGCGCTCTACAAAGCATCGCTTGCAAGCGGCACACGCATTGCCGACCTCACAGGCGGCTTCGGCATAGATTGCAGCTATATGGCACGCGGTTTCGAGCAGGCCACATACATAGAGCGCAGCACCCTGCTTTGCGACATTGCCCGCGAGAACTTCAAACTACTGGGGCTGCACCACATAGATATAATAAACGGCAACAGCGAGGAGGTGCTCGCCACCCTACCCCCGCAGGATTGGATATTTGCCGACCCTGCCCGCCGCGATGGCGCAGGGCAAAAGGTGGTAGCCCTTGCCGACTGCGAGCCCGATATAACAGCCATTGAAGAGGCAATTATGGCAAAGAGCAAGAGAGCAATGATAAAGTGCTCCCCTATGCTCGATATCACGGCCGCCTGCCGCCAACTGAAAAACATTGCCGAGATACATATTGTAGCCGTGAACAACGAGTGCAAGGAGCTGCTCTTCATACTGCAACCAGGCGGAGCAGCCGAGATTACCACACACTGCATAAACATTACAAGCACCGGCACCGAGCGATTCACCTTCACCGCAGGCGACGAACAAAAAGCAACAGCAAACTACACAGCACAGGTGGGCGCATACCTTTACGAGCCCAATGCCGCCATACAAAAAGGAGCGTGCCACAAGGCACTGGCCGCAGCAATCGGCACAAGCAAACTGCACCCCAACAGCCACCTATACACCGCCAACACCCTCATAGAGCAGTTCCCCGGGCGCAAATTCAAGGTGGTGGAGGTTACAGGCTTCACCAAGAGCGATATAAAAAAGGTGGCACAAATGGGAAAAGCCAATATCACCGTGCGCAATTTCCCCGAGAGTGTACAGCAACTGCGCAAACGGCTGAAGCTGAGCGACGGTGGCGACAACTACCTGTTTGCCACCACCCTTGCCGACGAGCGCAAGGTGCTTATAGTGTGCCATAAGGCATAGGTGTATATCTTGTGGGTACTTTTATATCTTTTTATTGCTGAATAGGTGTTATAAAGGATATATTTGCAAACAGAAAATAGAAATTCTCAATATGAAAAGAAACATTTTATTACTTGCCCTATTACTTGCATTTATAGGTATAAATGCACAAGAAACGGAGAAGTTTTCACCATTTGTGGGCAGATGGAGATGGAGTGAGAATATCGATAGCGTTCAATATTTTTGCCTTAATATCGGAGAGAGAAACGACTCTATTCTAATAAGTATAGGTGGGACTTTTTATTGTGGGCTTAAAATACACGGGCCGGCTTTTGGTTTTCATGATGAAGGATATATTGCCGATGTACGAATAAAGAAAAAGAATAAAAAAATAATAAAAAGCAAAATAAGCGAGGGTATTTCTAATTTTTATGGAGGGAACGACAGGAAATATCATGTGGTATCATTCGAACTATTAAGCGATACCACAATGATGTTTATACTAAACGACGGAAAAGGTTACTGGCCCGACACCGCACTGATGATAAGGGCAGATAGAGAAAATCGCCAATTCTCGCAAGAGGAAGAATATTGGTTATATAAGAAGGAGGTAGAATAAATAAGTAATTTGACAACCTGCATTAAATAAGTGCATCTTATATTTGCAGCAAAAACAAAAAACTTATTATTCATTAATGGAAACTGTTTTCGGTGCCCCGTGAGCCTTTCTTTGTATCTAATTTATTTTTATACGTTCTTTCATCGCGTGAAAGAACCAAAGCGCCCGGCACGCGCAAAAATCAGTCACAACAGCCTTCTGCTCACGA
>JAFVSR010000085.1 GCA_017503645.1 Bacteroidaceae bacterium
AGGTTCTTCGCAATCTTGGTGATTATAATCCACCTGTAATGATTGACACTGTTATGGGCGTACTTGACAATGAGAGTCGCGACGCACTTATGGAAGAGTATTTCCCACAGCTTGCTGAGCAGACAATCTTGCTTTGTACTACTTCAGAAATACGCAAGGAGTCTGATTATATAAAGCTCGAACCGTTCATTTCTAAAACATATACTCTTAAACGTGATGTTAAATTGCAACGCACCACAGTTGAAGAGGGTTATTTTGGTGTTACCTTAAACGCATAAAGTTATGGCTATAAATTTCTATGGAGTAAAACAATCGGAAGGCATTTTAGATGAACTGAATGCTGTTAAGGAAAGCATCGAAAGCAGACTGAACCTGACAAAGATCGTCGGTAATGAAAAGCGTGTTACCCTTGCGAACAACAAGGTGATGCGTATATGTTTTATTGTTGGCTTGTGCAATATCGGCGAAAGAGATATGGAGGCCATAAAGGCTATTCCTCTTTCAAAGAACAGCCAGCGTATTGTTGAGAGTTTCTTTACGAAAAACAATCTCTCTTCGTTGTATTCGGCATTGCTGAAAATACGCTACAACGCATACGGTGTTGATTGGAGCGATATTGGTTTGCTATCTCGTATCATTGCCTATGAGATGTTGCGTGGCCGTGATTATCTTCTCGATGAGCATAATCTTAATTCGTTCCTCTATGCTGTAAATGCAAAGAGTTATTCAGGCAATAACATTCCTGCACTTGAATTGCTTATTGGAGAGTATGACGAGGATATGGAAGCCATACTCGACATTAACAGCCGTGCAATAACCAATTCGCAGATACTCGTTGCCGGTGCAACAGGCTCGGGAAAAACGAACTTGTTGGCTGTACTTATACAGCAGATACGTTCTCGTTCTATCGAGACACAATATCCTGTAAATTTCCTTTTGTTTGACTACAAGGGCGAGTTTTCGGACATCGCCAATAGTCATTGGTTGAACCTATTTGAAACAGACAGGACTGCTATTCTCGACCCGATAGAACGCCCCTTGCCGTTTACTCCTTTTAAGGATTTTACAGGCAAGGCAATAAACGAAATAAACCTCTATTCTACCGAAATGGCTACCGCTCTTTGTTCGCTCGATAATGCACGCATCAGTGCCAATATGAGTAATAGGTTAAGCGAGGCGATTGTAGAGGCATACAAAGCAACAAATGGTTCTCCTATTACATTTGACTTGATATTGGAGAACTACATTGATAGGTTGCCGAATCCTGAAAAAGATGATAGTGTTTCATCAATCCTTAAACAGTTGGTACGAAACAAACTTTTTGAGAGTGAGGATAAGATGAACCTTATTGAAGATTGCTTTGTGGTGAAAATGGACGCTTTCCCGAAAGACGGCCCGATAGCAAAAGCAATCGTTTATTTCCTTATCTCAAAGCTAAATATCATTTACGAAGAGCTTGAGAAACAGGCTGTCAGTGATGATTATGTGCAGATAAGACACTTTACTATAATCGACGAGGCGCATTATATGTTGGACTTTGACAATCGCCCTCTTCGCAATCTTATTGCAGTTGGTCGTAATAAGGGATTGAGCATAATTCTTGCCACACAGAATATGGCAAGTTTCCAGAGCAAGCATTTTGATTTTTATGCTAATGCTCAATATCCACTCATTATGAAACAGCAGACAATAACCGATGCTGTTATTAAAGACCTATTCGGTGTCAGCGGTAGAGAACTGCAAGAGATACGCACCGAAATAGCCGGTTTGCAGAAAGGTGAACTTATCATTAAAGACCAAATGGCATTTGCTCTTGATATTGGTAAGAAGTATAAGAAAATAAAGGTTTCGCATTTGATATAAAAATATATTGTATCATATGAGTAGAGCTATTAATTTGGATAAAAAATTAGAGTACAAAGGATATTGGTATTTGCCATCATCACCAGAGAAAAAAGTTGCAGGAATTCTTACATATAGTCCAAATGATGAAATAATTTTGGAACTAATTGGTTGTTTTGATGAATCTCTTTCTTCTTTATTTGAGCAGCAAGAAGAAATGGTAATACATGGAAAGACTTCTGATGCTAAGGAGATAACATTGCTTCAATGTTATCAGAGTGCAAGCATGAACTTTAGTGCAGATTTTCCTATTGTTAAATATAATTGCAATTTCATTGTCATAGGTAAACATATAAACAGTCTAGAAGAGAAGGGTAAGTATTGGGTTAGTTTTAAAATTCCTGAGTTAAAATATTGGTGTCACCCTGCTGCTTTAAATTACTCTATGGAGTTTGATAAAAACAATGATAACATTTCTCAAACAACAATTTCTTTTAATTCAACACAAAGCAATGATGACAATATTATTAGTAATGTACAAATAGATAATAATACTTCTTTGCTTTTAAAGAAGGGTGTCAATTTTGAGACTTCTAATCTTTTGTTGAATCCTCTATTTGAACAATATACTTATGTTGAAATAATTAAACAATCAGAAACAACGATAAAAGAATTATTTTCTGATGTAAGAAAATATGAACAGTTTATTTCTTTAGCCACTTTTAATATTGTAGAAAGTACAGATATCACATTATTTGACAAAGATACCTTTCAAGAATGCAAGTCCAAGAAATATTACAAGGATATAAATCTGATACATCGAGACAATAAATTAAAGAATGAAGGAATACTAAGACGAAATAGAGACTTTTTATTTCAGTACTCCACTATTAAAGATGTATATCCTGAAATAATACAAAATTGGTATAATGTTCCCAAAGAACTATACCCAATCAGACATCATTTGATTAATAGTTTAGAGAAGAAATCATCTTATAGCAGTGTAGACTTTTTGATAATAATTCAAGCTATTGAAGGATTTTGGTGGCGTTTCAGAGATAATAATTATAAAATAAAGAACGCTATACCTAAGAAAAATAAGACACATCTTAATGAGATATTAAACGAACTATTAAAAGAATTTGACGACATAGAACTACTGAATAAATGCGAAATTGATATAGAGGCAGTGGTAGATTCAAGACATTATTATTCTCATTTTGTAGAAGATACTAAAAAGCCAAAGAAACTAGATGGGTGGCTTTTAATTAAACAAGCTAAAAAGCTAAGGATCCTACTTATTTGCTGTGTATTATCTTTTGTTGGATTTGAACACTCTAAAATAGACGCTATTTTTAAGAAAAGCAATAGCAAACTTATATAATTTATAGGTTCCGTTTGCCAAATGGTAAACAATCTATCTATGTCAAAAATATCCATCGAATTAAAACAAAATAAAGATAATGAACGAAAATAACAACATAGTAATTTACCAAAGCGAGGATGGCAAAGTACACCTCGATGTGGTGTATAATGAGGAGACAATGTGGTTGTCTCAACAGCAGCTTTGTGAACTATACCAAACGAGCAAATCAAATGTAAGTGAACATATTAAGCATATATTTGAGGATGGTGAACTTGAAGAAAATTCAGTTGTTCGGAAATTCCGAACAACTGCTTCTGATGGTAAAACATATGATGTAAACCATTACAACCTCGATATGATTCTTTCGCTTGGCTACCGCGTACGTTCAGTCACAGCAACCCGTTTCCGCCAGTGGGCCACAGAGCGATTGAAGGAGTATATCATAAAGGGCTTTACAATGGACGATGAACGCCTGAAACAGTTAGGTGCTGGTAACTATTGGAAAGAGTTGCTCGACCGCATAAGGGATATTCGTTCATCGGAAAAGGTTATGTATCGCCAAGTGCTCGATCTTTATGCTACGGCGGTGGATTACGACCCGCGATGCGACCTTTCAATAGAGTTCTTCAAGATTGTGCAGAATAAGTTACACTTTGCAGCTCACGGCCATACCGCAGCCGAGGTTATTTATGAACGTGCTGATGCAGAGCAGCCTTTTATGGGATTGACAACTTTCAAGGGGGAGCACCCCACGCTTGCCGATGCTAAGATTGCAAAGAATTATTTGAAAGAAGGTGAACTGAAAATTCTTAATAATCTTGTTTCGGGATATTTCGACTTTGCCGAAATTCAGGCAATGAAGCATCGCCCAATGTATATGAGCGATTATATACAGCAGCTCGACAATATCCTTTCTTCAACAGGTGAGCAGTTGTTGTCGGGTGCAGGCAAGGTAAGTCATTCGAGAGCTATGTCAAAGGCAGAGAGCGAATATCGCAAATATGAGTTACGCACTCTCTCGCCTGTGGAACAGGCATACTTGGATACTATTAAGCAATTAAACAAAGAGGCGAAAAACAAAAGTAAATAAGGTTTGTATCGATAGAATACAAAATTCCCCGGAACCACCTATAATTAAGGTAGTCCCGGGGAATTATTGTGTTTAGTAGTTTAGAAAGTCAAGCAATCATACGTTTCGAGTATCTCCTCTTGCCGCAAGCCAAGATAGCGTTTGGTGATTGCCACCGAGCTATGATTGAATAGTTCCATCTGCTTCACAAGGGCAAGCTCGCTGTTCTTGTCGTTCATATTGTAAACCTGCCGGCCAAAGGTCTTGCGGAGTGAGTGACAAGAGAAATTCTTCACCTTCAGGCGGCAGCGTTTCTTTGCCTCTTTAAGGATTACTGCCTATATTTTTGTTTTACAGCGATTTGTGTGGGTTCTTGCGACCATTTTCAAAAAATGGCAAAAATGGTCGCGAATAAGTCGCAAGAAAATGTGTAAAAAGCCAATGTTTTTGTGGTTTTTGCTTCTTCCGTTCTCTTTGTTTTTGCAAGCGTTATCATTCTCTATTGCTTAAAAACGGAGCAAAAAAGAGTGTCGCTTTTTGCTGTTCAGGCTTGCAAGAACGAACGCTTGACATAAGTTCAACGAGTGCTGGTTACAAGATGTTATAAAAAGAAAAAATCCTTGTAACCTATTCGATTACAAGGATTTAATATTTAGTGATTGGTTGAAATTACTTGCTCAATGCAGCCGAAATATCCACTGCGATGGAAAAACAATGTGCCAACGAATGAAACGCAAAGCTTGCTTGTGCGTTTTTCAACGAGTGCAGCCATTGTTGGCCGCAGGCAACAGTAGCACCTACCATAGGGTTGTTGCCTTTTGCGAGTAATGGCTACATTCGTGGTAAATGTAAGTAAACTTCCATTTACTCATTTGCACATTACTTGTCCGATACCGAGGAAGCCCATTATCTCTACATGTGCGGGAATCTGCTAAGAATGAGCTTTGTATTTTCTTCTAATGTGTAGCTTTCCTTAATTCGTTCTGCAGTTCTTGTAATTTTTTGTTTACTTCAGCAATCTTCATGTTCCACATATTGGCTCTCATCGGACTGTAGTTGCTACCAGATTTTTTATTTTCTTCACTTAAGTATCTCTCATAATCCTTTTTATATCCCTCCCATTTATTTATATCTACCATTATTTGTTGGCGGCTGCGACCTTGGTTTATTTGCTGTTGTTGATTTAACAACTGATTATTTGCGTTTTGTTGAAAAGAATTAATTTGGTTATACGTATTGCTGTGTTCACGTGTGTTTATGTTATTCTTTCTTAATTCAATTATTTGTTTTAAAATGCGTTGGAAATCTTCTTCAGTAGCTGTAAGTATAGCTGTTTCTAGTTTGTGGTTTATTTTTTCTGCATCTAAATGTAATTTGTTGTTTAATTCATAAACAATTTCCTTTATTGTTCTAACCTGTAATGTAATAGGATCTCCATAATAAAGTCCTACCCTCTGCTTTTTGTAACCATTAATAGTATAATTTGCGACAACGTTTCCTTTTATGTCATATATTATAAAGTCATATTCAAGAGAAGATGTCTCTTCCCACATTGGACAACCTAAATAATAGGGTATGCAAGCGGTAAATATATTGAGTATAAGCCATCCAATTCCCCCTGTGCCAGAATTGTCTTTTACTAAATTCATTTCAATTGTTCCGTATATAAGCTCTGATGATGTATCTAAAATGTTTTTATATAATTCTTTTTCAAAGATTCCATGAGCGTCTACTGTGGTAGGTTGCAATTTATGAATCTTGGGATAAATTGGGGAATTATGCACATACGCAATCTCTTTTTTGTATGAAGAACAACTACTTAAGATAATTATAGCTATTAAAGTTATAGAAAATAAGCGATTCATAATTTAGTACATATTAAGACGGAATCATTTGTTTTTTATTTTTCATCTGAAGTACCGCCAAGCACTTTGTCAACAAAATAAGAACAAATAATTCACGCCCATAGGGTATGAACAATTGTTTCTTACTCTCGTTGACTTCAAATTAGCGGTTTTCAGATGAGAGAATAAGAGCAAAAGCTCAAAAAATAATTATGTATAAATAGTTCTACCTTGTAATTAGTAAATAGAGAATTTTTATAATATGGAAATTAAAAATGTGAGCGTTATTCTTTCTCATGATAACGCTCACATTTACTTTATTTTAATTTTACTTGCTCAATGCGGCCGAAATATCAACTGCGATAGCCACTGTAGCACCTACCATCGGGTTGTTACCGATGCCGAGGAATCCCATCATCTCCACGTGTGCGGGAACCGATGAAGAACCTGCGAACTGTGCATCAGAGTGCATACGTCCCATAGTGTCAGTCATACCGTAAGAAGCGGGGCCTGCAGCCATATTGTCGGGGTGCAATGTACGGCCTGTACCACCACCCGAAGCTACTGAGAAGTAGTTCTTACCGGCGAGGATGCGCTCCTTCTTGTATGTACCTGCAACGGGGTGCTGGAAACGTGTGGGGTTGGTTGAGTTACCTGTGATAGATACGTCAACGCCCTCTTTCCACATAATTGCTACACCCTCACGTACATCGTCGGCACCATAGCAGCGTACTTTGGCACGGGGGCCGTCGCTGTATGCTATTTCGCGTACGATGTTAAGCTCGCCTGTGAAATAGTCGAACTGTGTCTGCACGTATGTAAAGCCGTTGATGCGTGAGATAATCTGCGCAGCGTCTTTACCCAAACCGTTGAGGATACAACGGAGGGGCTCTTTACGTACTTTGTCGGCTTTAGCGGCAATTTTGATGGCGCCCTCGGCTGCTGCGAATGACTCGTGGCCGGCCAAGAATGCGAAGCACTTTGTCTCCTCGCGCAACAGACGTGCTGCAAGGTTACCGTGACCGATACCTACCTTGCGGTCATCTGCTACTGAACCGGGAATGCAGAATGCCTGCAAGCCCAAGCCGATAGCCTCGGCTGCGTCGGCTGCGTTCTTGCAACCCCTCTTCAATGCGATGGCTGCACCTACTACATACGCCCATTTAGCGTTCTCGAAACAGATGGGCTGTGTCTCCTCACAAGTTTTGTAAGGGTCAATACCATACTGCTCGCAAATTTCGTTAGCCTCTTCGATGCTAGCGATACCGTTCTCGTTCAAAACAGCAAGGATCTGCTTGACACGACGATCCTGACTTTCAAATTTTACGGGTCTTATCATAGCTTAATCCTCCTTATTCTTTACGTGGGTCAATGTATTTAACTGCGCCGTCCTCCTCTTTGAAGCGACCATATGTCTTTGTAAGGCTCTTTACTGCCTCGTTGGCATCGGTACCCTTCTTAATCTCGTCCATAAGCTGGCCGAGGTTGATGAACTGGTAACCGCAAATCTCGTCGTTCTTGTCGAGTGCGAGCTTTGTGATGTAGCCCTCTGCCATCTCCAAGTAGCGTGAACCCTTGGCCAATGTACCATAGAGAGTACCTGTCTGGCTGCGGAGGCCTTTACCGAGGTCTTCCAAGCCTGCACCGATAATCAAACCGCCCTCCGAGAAAGCCGACTGGCTGCGGCCGTAAACAATCTGCAAGAACAACTCGCGCATTGCAGTGTTGATGGCATCGCAAACAAGGTCGGTGTTCAAAGCCTCGAGAATGGTCTTGCCAGGGAGAATCTCCGATGCCATAGCGGCAGAGTGAGTCATACCCGAACAGCCGATAGTCTCTACAAGAGCCTCCTGAATGATACCGTTCTTGATGTTCAATGATAGCTTACAAGCGCCCTGCTGGGGAGCACACCATCCAATACCGTGTGTGAAACCCGAAATGTCGGCAACCTCTTTAGCCTTAATCCATTTGCCCTCCTCGGGAATGGGTGCGGGACCGTGGTTGGGACCTTTCTTCACTACACACATGTTTTCTACTTCGTGTGAATAAACCATAATTTTTTATGTTTAAATTGTGAAACTGGTTAAACAAAATCTAATCCTTTCAATTTGCGAAGATAGTGAAAAATATATATTACGCAAAGTTCGCACACTTTTTTATTTTCATTTTTTGTGAAGCGTGCTAAAAAAAACTAATAAGCAAGCGATAATTGCCGTGGTGGTGCGTTTTCTCGTATTTTGTTCGTATCTTTGCATTTTGTGATTAACGATTAAATAATATTTAAGTATATTTTGTAATGAAAAAACTGCTTTCGAATCTATTGCTTGTGATGTTTACGGCCGTGGCTTTTACCGCTTGCGACGATGCCGAGGATACACGCTACTACGAGGGATATTTTTTGAACGTATATGATGTGAAGGAGGGTGGCAACAGCAATTTTGTTGCTTTTGCACCGGCTTTTGCCGACACTCTCTATCAGATAAAGAAAACCGAGGCCCCCGGCTTTTCGGTGGGTGACAGGGCATATACGGTAATGAAATACTATTTTGATGTCTATGCTATGCAAAAGCCCCAGGTGAGCGTGCACGAGCTTGTTACCAAGGTGAGCCGCCGCGCAATGAGCGCAAAAGGTAGTTTCGATGTGGCTCTCTATAACTCCCCGTTCACCTCGCCCGAGCTTGTGACCTTTTCCGACCATTCAAGAGATTTTGCCTTCACCGACTATTTGTGGGCCGATGGCGAAACGCAGAATGTGGCAGTGAGATATAGCGAGGAATTGAACTGTACACCCAAGATGACCGTTGACAGCCTGCGCAACGGTGTGCTCTATTTCCGCCTCTATGCCAACCTGGAAAATCGCGGGTGGGTAGATGGCGAAACATACAGGTATGACGAACTTCCCGGCAAGGTGTGCAAGATACTCTCGTTCAATATGGACTGGGATATGATATTTGATGAACTCACAGCCTCCGAAAAGGAACAGATTGTGGCGATGGACTCTTTGCGCAGCCATATATCACTCGTTACCGTGAAATGCAAAAAGGATGCCAACGGGCTCTACATCCCGCAGGGCGGCCTCACCAACAGTATGCTTGTGAACGGCAAGTTTGCCAACGGCTTGTACAACCGCAAGTAAATACCGATAATATAACAATTATGGATTTTAAGAAACTCCTGAACCTGGTGCTTATGCTTTTGTCGCAGCCGGCAAAGGCCTGGAGGCATATCTCGCATAGTGCGGGCAAAGCTCCTATGTTCAACGAGTTCCTCTATCCGCTCATAATGCTCTGCTGTCTGTCCACCCTTTTGGGCACCCTCTTCACCCACGACCTGGGCACCGAAAGTTTCTATTTCGCGGTAGTGAAGATGGGCGTGCAGTTTGCCACTCTCTTTCTTGCCTATCACCTGCTGGCATTCCTTGTGGCAAAAATATCCACGGCATATATGAAGGCCGAGTTCGAGCGCCTGCACACCGACCGCCTCACGGCCTACTCTATGGTGGTGGTTTTGCTGCTCGAAATCCTTCTGGCCCTCTTCCCCAACTTCAGGATAATAGGGTGGATATTGCAGTTCTACACCATAAAGATAGTGTGGGATGGTGCCGCGGTGCTTATGCGCATTCCCGAGGAGCGCCGTTTCACATACACCATAGCAGTGTCGGCGCTTGTGCTTGTGGTGCCTTTCATTATGGGAGTATTTATGTCGGGGCTGTCGTCTAATTTAGGATAACCGCAGTTTTTATGGAAAAGAAAGTAAACAACATAAACATAAAGAACAAACGTGCCACGTTCGACTATATCATAACCGATACCTACACGGCCGGCATTGTGCTCACAGGTACCGAGATAAAGTCCATACGCCTCTCCAAGGTGAGCCTTGTCGATAGCTACTGCATATTCATAGGCAACGAATTGTGGGTGAAGAATATGCACGTGGCCGAATATTTCTATGGCTCGTACAACAACCACTCGGCAAGGCGCGACCGCAAGCTGTTGCTCGAGCGCAAGGAGCTGCGCAAACTGCAACAGGCAGTGAAGAACCCCGGTTTCACCATCGTGCCCACCCGTCTGTTCATCAACGAAAAGGGCTTGGCCAAATTGGTGATAGGTCTGGCACGCGGTAAGCACGAATACGACAAGCGCGAAACGCTCAAGGAGCGCGACGACAAGCGCGAGATGGACCGTATTAAGAGGAATTTTTAATATACAACAAAATAGGGTGGTTATGTAACAGTTCCGCCCTCTTTATATATTATGACACTGAAAGACTCATTAAAAGAGAGAATACTTGTGCTCGACGGTGCAATGGGCACAATGATACAGCAATACTCACTCGCCGAGGAGGACTTCCGTGGCGAGCGTTTTTCCGCTCACCCCGTGCAACTCAAAGGCAACAACGACCTTCTTGTACTCACCCGCCCCGATGTTATCGAGGAGATACATTGCAAGTACCTGAACGGTGGTGCCGACATCATTGAAACCTGCACTTTTAATGCCAACCGCATTTCGCAGGCCGACTATGGCTGTGCCCATCTGTGCCGCGAAATAATCCTTGCCGCGGCAAGGATAGCGCGCCGTGCCGCCATCTCCTATTCGGGTATTAAACCACGTTATGTGGTGGGCTCGGTGGGCCCCACAAGCCGCACCTGCTCTATGAGCCCCGACGTGGAGAACCCCGCTTTGCGCAACCTCACGTTCGACACCCTTGTCGATGCATACACCGAGCAGATGCAAGCCCTCATAGAGGGTGGGGTGGATGCCCTGCTTTGCGAAACAATCTTCGATACTCTCAATGCAAAGGCAGCCGTTTACGCAGCCGACGAAGCTATGAAACTGGCCGGCCGCGAGGTGCCCGTTATGCTCTCCTTTACCATTGCCGACAGCAGCGGGCGCATCCTCTCGGGGCAATCCATCGAGGCTTTTGTGGCATCGGTTATGAGTCGCAAAATACTCTCCATAGGTCTCAACTGCTCGTTTGGTGCGGAGCAGATGAAACCCTTCATCAAACGCATTTCCGACATTGCTCCCTGCTATGTGAGCGCCTATCCCAATGCCGGCCTTCCCAACGAACTGGGTACCTACGACCAAACGGCCTGTGAAATGGCAATGCTTATGAAGGAGTATATGGACGAGGGGCTGGTAAATATAGTGGGCGGTTGTTGCGGCACCACCAACGAACATATATCATATATGGCGCTGCTTGCCGCTGAAAGGCAACCACGCAAACCTGTGCCATATCCCACGGATATGTGGTTGTCGGGCCTCGACCGCTTAGTGGTGAACCGCAGTATGAACTTCATAAACATAGGCGAACGGTGCAATGTGACAGGTTCACGCAAGTTCCTTCGCCTCATTAACGAAAAGAATTATGCCGAGGCACTCAAGATAGCCCGCACGCAAGTGGAGGATGGTGCCCAGGTGCTTGATATCAATTTCGACGACGGCCTGCTCCACAGCAAGGCCGAGATGGAGAATTTCCTCAATCTGCTTGCAGGCGAGCCCGACATTGCCCGCCTCCCCGTGATGGTGGATTCTTCCAATTGGGATGTAATACGTGCCGGCCTCAAATGCTTGCAAGGACGTGCCATAGTTAACTCCCTCTCGCTCAAGGAGGGCGAGGCGCTTTTTGTGGAGCGTGCCACCGAGGCTCTTCGCCTGGGTGCGGCCGTGGTTGTTATGGCCTTCGACGAAGAGGGGCAGGCCACCACATACGAACGCAAGATAGCCGTTTGCCGTCGCGCGTTCGACATCCTTGTGAACAGGGTGGGCTTTGAACCGCAGGATATAATTTTCGACCCCAACATACTTGCAGTGGCCACAGGCATCGAAGAACACGCCGCCTATGGCATCGACTTTATACGTGCCTGTGCGTGGATAAAGGAGAATCTCCGCGGGGCACACATAAGCGGCGGAGTGAGCAACCTCTCTTTCTCGTTCCGTGGCAACAACTATGTACGCGAGGCAATGCACGCCGTTTTTCTCTATCACGCCATAGCCGCAGGGATGGATATGGGCATAGTGAACCCGCAAACATCGGTACAGTACGAGGATATTCCCTCCCATCTGCGCACAGCCATAGAGGATGTAATCCTTAACCGCACGGCAGATGCCACCGAGCAGCTCATAGCCTTAGCCGAGCAACTTAAAAGTAATGAGGTGGGTGCTGCCCATCACCGCGACGATGCCTGGCGCAGCGCATCGGTGGATGAGCGCCTTGAATACGCCCTACTCAAAGGTATAGCCGACTATCTGCCACAGGATATAGCTGAGGCTGTCGATAAATACAAAACCGCAATAGCTGTAATAAGCGGCCCGCTAATGGCGGGTATGAGCCACGTGGGTGAACTTTTCGGTCAGGGCAAGCTGTTCTTGCCTCAGGTGGTCAAGACTGCGCGCACAATGAAGCAGGCTGTAGCCATTCTGCAACCGCTCATAGAGGCGGGCAAGAACCAAATGGCAGCATCGGCCGGCAAGGTGGTGATAGCCACCGTCAAGGGCGACGTGCACGACATAGGCAAGAACATAGCCGCTGTGGTTATGGGTTGCAACGGCTACGATATAATAGATTTGGGAGTTATGGTGCCTGCCGAGGCTATAGTGTCCGCAGTGGTTGAACACAAGGCCGATATGGTAATATTAAGCGGCCTCATCACCCCCTCGCTCGAAGAGATGGTAACCGTTGTAAAGGAGTTGAAGGCGGCCGCTCTCTCCACACCTGTGCTCATAGCGGGTGCCACCACAAGCCCCTTGCATACAGCGCTTAAGATAGCTCCGGCCTACAGCGGCCCCGTCATTCACGTGAAGGATGTGTCGCAAAATGTAATTGTGGCTGCCAAACTGTTAGGTGATGCCGACCAGCGCGATGCCTTTGTGGCCGATGTACGTACCCGACAGGAGCAACTGCGCGCCCAGGCTGCCGACAAGGAGCAACAGCAGTTGCGCCCGCTTGCCGATGCGCGCGAAAATAAATTAAGGCTTTTCGACGATGAACAGCCTCACGGCAATGGTTGCACTTGTGGCTGTTGTAAATAAAAATGTTGCAAAATGCGTTATGTAATAAAATGGGAAATTTTATTTGTAAACTCGCATCTTAAATTTAGATTTATACGGCTATAGCGAAACTACATTGTATTGTCATTTCGAACGTATGTGAGAAATCTATTTAGATACTTCACTACGTTCAGAATGACAAAACAAGTTTTGTTATCGGCGAGTTCATTTATGAACGAGCCAATGACCTTTGGTTGTTATCGGCGAGTTCATTTATGAACGAGCCAATGACCTTTGGTTGTTATCGGCGAGTTCATTTATGAACGAGCCAATGACTTTCGGTTTTTATCGGCGAGTTCATTTATGAACGAGCCAATGATTTTCGGTTTTGTTATTGTCACAAAAAAATATACAAATGAGCGGACAGAAGAGATATGCAGGCCTCACAACGGCCCAGGTAGAAGAGAGCAGAGCCAAATATGGCAGTAACATACTCACACCCCCCGAGAAGGAGTCGTTGTGGAAAAAGTTCCTCGAAAAGTTCGAGGACCCCATAATAAGAATTCTGCTAGTGGCGTGGGTGCTCTCTATGATAATATCGGCAGTGCACTGCTGGGGCCCCGAACAGGCGGGCCTGCAAGCCTTCCTGGAGCCTCTCGGCATTTTCTTTGCAATAATCCTTGCAAGCACCATAGGCTTTTTCTTTGAGGTAAAGGCTGCCCGCGCGTTTGAACTGCTCAACACCGTGAACGACGACGTGCCCGTTACCGTGGAGCGCGATGGTCACGTGCAGCAGGTGGGGCGCAAGGATGTTGTCGTGGGCGACATTGTAATCCTTAACACCGGCGACGAGGTTCCTGCCGACGGCCTTCTGCTGGAGAGCACCTCCTTGCAGATAAATGAATCTACCCTCACGGGCGAGCCCGTGATAAGCAAAACCACCGATGAGGCTCTCTTCGACAACGAAGCCACATACCCGTCGAACAAGGTGCTGCGCAGCACCACCGTTGTCGATGGCAACGGTGTTATGCGTGTGGAACTTGTGGGCGATGCCACCGAGTATGGCAAGGTAAACGAAGGGGCCCTCATAGACAACAATGTGGAAACCCCATTGCAGTTGCAGCTTAAGCGCCTTGCCGGTGTTATAAGTAAATTGGGATATATCGTAGCGGCGGTAATATTCATACTGCTTGCCGCAAAAGTGTTTATGGGTAGCGCCCATCTATCCACAATGGATGTGGTTTCGGGCCTGCTACACAGTTCTATGATAGCCGTAACGCTCATTGTGGTATCTGTGCCCGAGGGCCTTCCTATGAGCGTCACCCTGAGCCTCGCATTGAGTATGAACCGTATGCTCAAAACAAATAACCTTGTGCGCAAGATGCACGCCTGCGAAACGATGGGTGCCGCCACCGTTATATGTACCGACAAAACGGGCACCCTCACACAAAACCGGATGCAGGTGTACGAAACAAATTTCTTTGCTCTTGCCAACCAACAGCTTGCCAATGACGAAGCAAGCGCCCTTGTAAAAGAGGGCATAGCCGTGAACTCCACCGCGGCGCTCGACAAAGCGGACGATGCCCCCAAGGCTATAGGCAACCCCACCGAGGCAGCCCTGCTTCTGTGGCTCCACGGGCAGAACATCCCCTATGAGCCTCTGCGCGAGAGTGCCACTGTTATGAGCCGCCTCACCTTCTCCACCGAACGTAAATATATGGCAACCGTGGTGCAGTCGCCCCTGTTGGGTAAAAAGGTGCTCTATGTAAAGGGCGCCCCCGAAATTGTACTCTCGCTGTGCAAGCAGGTAGCCGAAAAGGGTGGTGCAACGGGCAGTGTAGATAGCAATCGTGCTGCCATTGAGGCACGCCTGCTGGAATACCAGAGCAAGGCTATGCGCACACTTGGTTTTGCATACCAGGTGCTCGATGCCGACGATACCGATGCCCCCTACAGCGACGGCCGTTTGTTGCCCGACGTCAATCTCACGTTCTTAGGCTTTGTGGCAATATCCGACCCCGTGCGTGCCGATGTGCCCGATGCCGTGCAGCGCTGTTTGAGTGCAGGCATCGATGTTAAGATAGTTACAGGCGACACCCCGGGTACCGCGCGCGAGATTGGTCGCCAGATAGGAATATGCACCGCCTCCACACCGGCCGATGCCGTTATCACAGGCCCCGACTTTGAGGCCCTCACCGACGAGGAGGCTGCGCAGCGCGTAATGTCGCTCAAAATAATGTGCCGTGCCCGCCCAATGGACAAGCAACGCCTTGTGCGTCTGTTGCAGGAACAGGGCGCAGTGGTGGCAGTCACAGGCGATGGCACCAACGATGCACCGGCCTTGAAGGCTGCGCAGGTGGGCCTCTCTATGGGCGATGGTACCTCCGTGGCAAAAGAGGCCAGCGACATCACCATCATAGACAACTCCTTCGGCAGCATCACGCGTGCCGTTATGTGGGGCCGCTCGCTGTACAAAAACATACAGCGCTTCCTCCTGTTCCAGCTCACAATAAACGTGGCAGCCTGTTTCATAGTGATGCTTGGCTCGTTGGTGGGAGCATCGTCGCCCCTCACAATCACCCAAATGCTGTGGGTGAACCTTATAATGGATACCTTTGCTGCCGCAGCTCTGGCGTCGTTGCCACCCAGTTGGTCCGTTATGAAGGAAAAGCCCCGCAAGAGCGGCAAGGATGCCGACTTCATTATCACACGCGGAATGGCAGTGAATATATTTGCCTATGCAGCCGTGTTTGTGGCAGTGCAGATGCTCATACTCTTTGCCTACAAAGCCGATGGCGGGCTGTCAACCATTGAAATGTCCAAATTCTTCACTATCTTTGTGTTGCTCCAATTTTGGAATATGTTCAATGCCAAAGCATATATGACAGGCGCATCGGCATTCAAAGGGTTGCTCAACAGCCCCTCCTTCCTTGTTGTGGCATTTATAATACTTGTGGGGCAGTACCTCATTGTAACCTATGGCGGCACAATGTTCGGTGTTACACCGCTGCCGCTTGTTACCTGGGGTAAAATAATATTAAGCACCTCGCTTGTGCTTGTGGTGCCCGAGATTTGGCGTGCGGTAGTGCTGCTTGTCCGCGCGGTAGCGAAGAGATAATAAAAACATAAAACAAAACATAATGGAATCAGTTGCTTTTATCGAATGGTGCCTGGAGCACCTCAATTACTGGACAATAACCCTGCTTATGGCAATAGAGAGCTCCTTCATACCCTTCCCATCCGAAGTGGTGGTGCCCCCTGCAGCCTGGCTCTCGGCCGACCCTGCAAGCGGGCTCAATGTATATCTCGTCGTCTTTTTTGCCACGGTGGGCGCCCTCATAGGTGCTATTGTGAACTATTACCTTGCCTTGTGGCTTGGCCGCCCCATCGTATATAAGTTTGCCAACAGTCGTTTCGGTCATATGTGCCTCATAGACGAGCCTGCCGTTAAAAAGGCCGAGGAGTATTTTGAAAAACGTGGTGCCGCATCAACTTTCATAGGTCGTCTTATTCCTGCGGTGCGCCAGCTCATATCAATCCCCGCCGGCCTCGCCCGTATGAAAATCGGCACCTTCCTGTTGTTTACCGCGCTTGGTGCCGGCATCTGGAACGGCGTGCTTGCCGGTCTTGGCTGGTATCTGTCAAAAGTACCCGGCATTGAAACCAAGGAGCAACTCATTGAAAAGGTAACGGTTTACAGCCACGAGATTGGTTACTGCTTCATTGCACTTGGCGTGTTCATTGTAGCATACCTTGTGTATAAAGGGTGGAAGAAATAGTAGCTGAAAAGTAAAAGTTGGGTGCTTGTTCTAAAATCCTTGGTGCTGATTATCAGCTATTCTCTCATTAACTCCATTTCTTTCTCTCCTTTTGTCCCCAATTATTTTTATTGGTTTCCTGTAAAACAAAGGAGATGACTAAAAAGTGTATTTTTGCGTTACGCTTGCCTTCAAAATCCTCATTTACGCCCAGTAAACTGCGGTTTTTCAGGCTGCGCAAGCCTTAAACTACATCTTTTTATTCATCTCCCTGAAAATGAGGCTGCTAAAA
>JAFVSR010000086.1 GCA_017503645.1 Bacteroidaceae bacterium
GTTAACACCATACTGTTCTGTAACCTGTCTTTCAGTATAACCTGACAAGTAATGTTTAACAGCTTCCAGCTTAATTTCAAAACAAAATTTCATAACAAAACCCCGAAAGTTTTTTGTCTAACTTTCGGGGGTCATGTCAATATTTAGTCGCCCTCTTGTGGCTACACATTATAAAAATCGAGCATAAGATATTTGCTTTGGCACTCCTTTCTATATTTATTATTATAAATTGAAGCGTGCCTGTGGGGTAGTGGCAGGCGGTCCAGAATGCCTCTGCCATAGACCTTGGCCCAAGTGGCAGTCCAGTAATGCTCGCGTTTGTCGATCTCTGTTTTTGCTTTGTGCGGGTAGCTGTCACTCCCCTCAATCCAGGCCGACAACATCACAAGGCATTCATTGCAGATGCGTTCCTTTATCTCATTTACAAGTTCTGCGAATTTCTCTTTATGCTGCCCGCAAAAGAAATTCTTGTCGAGGTACAATTGAAAATATATGGGTTCCTCGTTTGTCGCCGCAGCCTTCATTGCTGTGAGTGCATCTGTGAGTTTTTCCTCGTATATGCATAACCCGTGGCTGAAGTGCCAATCCCCTTTGTAGCAGGTCACTTGCAGATTGAATAGCTTCACTCCATCTTTCAGCTGATCTTTAATGCTCCTGTTCTGGCAACGGCTTGTTAGGTGCAGCAGGGGAGCAAACAGGCGTTGCCACCACACAAGCCTGCCGCCGGTGCCGCTGTTGTGTGTTCCTAAAATCATTCTCCTATCCTCCTTATCATTGCAGTTGTGAATTCAATCCATTCATCCTTGTAGGGCTCTATCATCTCTTTTGTGGGGTTCAGTCTTTTTATCTGCTCGACAAGCTGCGCGTATCCCAGCCCTAACGGAATGAGTTTTATGTACTCGCGGTCGTGTTTCTCAAAGAAACTTATCAAATCCTCGGTGCACAACGCGCGAAAAAGCGCATATTTGAATGGCGAGGCATTGTGCGTGAGGCTGCCCTCCTGCATACGGTAATTGTAACCTATGTTATCTATGTAGGCTACCTTGTTGGCAAGGTATAATAGAGGGATTATTGTGGGGGTGTCCTCTATGAAACGGCGTTGGCAGTAGGGTACCTCTTGATGCAGCTTGCGGCTTATGAGCTTGTTGTTCATAAAAACAACTCGCTCGCCCCAGAACTTGGTCACCTTTTCGCAGCCTTCGGCTACGCAGTTTCCATACGATGTGGCCTCCCAGGCACCATCGCCGTGAACAACCTTTATGCCGCCGCTCACAATCTCGGCCCCGCTCTCCACTGCGCGCCTGTAAAGCGCCTCAATGAAATCGGGCTCTATCCAGTCATCGCCATCGAGCAATAGAATATAATCTCCATTGGCGGCCTCGATGCCTCGGCGACGCGAAACCCCGGCGCCCATATTTTCGCTGTTCTGCACCATACGCACGCGCCCGTCGCCTATCGAGGCGCGTTTAATCTCGGCTATTGTATCGTCGGTAGAGCAGTCCTCCACAATCACACACTCAATATCCTTGTATGTCTGCCCAAGTACCGATTCTATTGCCTGTGCAATAAACGGCTGCACATTATAAGCAGTAATAACAACACTTACCATATTGTTATTGGCTGAAGTTAACACCCAATGATTGCAGATAGCTCTTGAACACCATTGCGTTTATTATGAATACTCCGTCTCTTACTGCAATGCCGGTGTCAGCTTGCTCGTTACCCTCTACAACCGCAGTTCCCAACGATACATACATCTTGCCCACATTGTCATCGAGGTACAGCCCCGTGCCTATGTTCACAGTAAGCTCCTTGTTTGCATTACAAACTATTCCGCTGCCTATTTTAAGGCTCACAATACCATCTTCTGCCATAAGTGCTGTACCAAGCTGTGGCACAATGTCGTAACTTATGTTACCTACTTTTATCTTGCTTAAATTTGCCATAATGAATATATTGTTTGATTATGCGGCAAATTTAGCATCGTCTGTCGCCTGCAAGGTTGCGAAAATGCCAATCTCTTTCTTCCCCGCGCTTGTGAACACGGCTGCAACTTTAATATATTTAACACTTTTCAAAGGATTTCTAACATAAAATTAAAACTTAATAGTTTGCTGTTATTCTTAATTTGCATAAATTTGTAAATGATACATTTGTGGTGCTAAAATTCTCTTGTATGATATATGTGGCACTTCCCATAGAAGAACAACGCCCTCTTCCGTTCTATCTTGCAATGGAGGAGTATATCGCACGCACGCTCCCCGCTGCCGACTATTTCTTTATGTGGCAGGTGGCCCCCACGGTTATTTTTGGTCGCAACCAGCTTATCGACAGCGAGGTCGACACCGCCTATTGCAAGGCGCACGATATACAGATGTATCGCCGCAAGAGTGGTGGCGGTTGCGTCTATGCCGACCAAAGCAATATAATGCTTTCGTATATCACTCCCACAAGCAATGTGAATTTTACATTCCACCGCTATATGCTTATGGTGGAACACGTGCTGCAAAAACTGGGGCTGCAGGCCCGTACCACAGGGCGCAACGATATACTCATTGATGGCAAAAAGGTATCGGGCAATGCCTTCTATCATCTGCCGGGCCGCAGTATCGTTCACGGCACGATGCTCTACGATACCGACATAGAACATATGATGCGCTCCACCACACCCTCGCAAGCCAAACTCAAGAGCAAGGGGGTGGAGTCGGTGCGCCAGCACATAACCACGCTCAACCAATTCATTACCCTCTCCATCGAGGAGTTCAAGCAATTTGTGCGCAAGAACTTGTGCAGCGATGAGCTTCTGCTGTCGGCCGATGACATTAAAGCAATAGAGAACATTGCCGCCGAATATTATACCCCCGAATTTATTTATGGCAACAACCCCGCATATAGCATAGTCACCCGCCACCGCATAGACGGGGTTGGCGAGTTCGAGGTGCGTTTGGAGGTCAAGGACGGCATAATACGCAAGGCCAATATGCTTGGCGATTTCTTCCTCACCGGCGACCTCGACGGCGCCTTGCTTGCCCGGTTACGCGGTGTGCCTTATACCCCCGATGCCGTGGCACAGGCAGTTGCCGATGCCGATGTGGAAAACACAATTTTGAACCTGAAGAAAGAACAACTTATAACAATCTTATTTAACTGACCTATGGAAAATAAAAGAACCTGTCTTTATGACAAACACGTTGCACTTGGTGCGCTCATAAGCCCCTTCGGAGGTTTTGATATGCCCATACAGTACAGCAATATTGTTGAGGAGCACAATGCAGTGCGCCACGCTTGCGGCATATTCGATGTGTCGCATATGGGTGAGGTGCTCATCACCGGCCCCGAGAGCGAAAAATTCGTGAACTATATATTTACCAACGATATAAGCAATGCTCCCGACGGCAAAATATACTACGGTATGATGTGTCACCCTACGGGCGGCGTGGTAGATGATTTACTGGTCTATAAAATGGGCGACAAACGCTATTTCCTTGTAATAAACGCATCGAACATAGACAAAGACGTTGCCTGGATTATGGAACACTCACAGGGCTTCGATGTGAAGATAGAGCACCGGAGCGAGCAGTATGGCGAGGTGGCTGTTCAAGGTCCCAAGACCGAGGTCATAATAGAAAAGGTGCTTGGTATTCCTTGCAGCGAAATGGTGTTCTACACCTGCAAAGAGGTGGAGTACAATGGCGAAACAATAATAATAAGCCGCACAGGCTACACCGGCGAGGACGGCTTCGAACTCTATGGCTCGCACGCATTCACCAATGAAGTGTGGGATAAACTGCTTGCAAGTGGCGAGGTTACTCCTTGCGGTCTTGGATGCCGTGATACATTGCGTTTCGAGGTGGGCCTTCCGCTTTACGGTGACGAGCTCTCCGACGAGATAACCCCATTGGAGGCAGGGCTTGGCATCTTTGTGAAACTCGAAAAGGAGAATTTCATAGGCAAGGAGGCACTTGCAGCGCAAAAGGCCGAGGGCCTCAAACGCAAAATCGTGGGCATAGAACTGTATGACAAGGCAATCCCCCGCCACGGCTACGATGTGGAGGTTAATGGCGAGGTTGTCGGCACCGTCACCACAGGCTACAACTCAATATCCACAGGCAAGAGCGTTTGTATGGCACTTGTGAACATAGAACATTCGAAACTCGACACCGAGGTTGCAGTGCGCATACGCAAAAAAGTATTCGCAGGCAAGGTTACCAAGAAACGTTTCTACGACAAGAACTATAAAAAATAGGGTAGCAATATCCAAACAAATAAAGAACATAATTAACTTATAACAACCAAAAATTACAATTATGAGCACAATTTTAGAAGGACTCTACTACGCAGAGTCACACGAGTATGTTAAGGTAGAAGGCGAGTATGGCTATGTAGGTATCACCGATTATGCACAGCACGAGCTTGGCAACGTGGTATATGTTGATATGCCCGACGAAGGCGACGAGGTAACCGCCGGCGAGGACTTTGGTGCAGTGGAGAGCGTAAAGGCTGCCAGCGACCTCATCTCACCCGTGAGCGGCGAGGTTGTTGAGGTAAACGAGGCTTTGGCCGACAGTCCCGAACTTGTAAACAGCGACCCCTATGCCAACTGGATTATCAAAGTGAAACTGTCCGATCCCTCGGAGGTTGAATCACTTATGGATGCAGCTGCATATAAATCACACATTAACGAATAAACAGCAATGAAATATTTCCCTCATACCACGGAAGATATTGAACAGATGCTTGCGGTGGCCGGCCTTAAGTCGCTCGACGACCTATTTGCCGAAATACCACAGCAACTGCTGTTCAATAAAGAATTTGCGCTCCCCGAGGCTATGTCCGAGGCCGAGATACGCCGATTCTTCGACGAGCTTGGCAACAAAAACAGCCGTCTTGTATGCTTCGCGGGTGCAGGGGTTGAGGACCATTACTCCCCCTCTGTGATAAACGCAATTATACAGAGGGGTGAGTTTCTCACAGCCTACACCCCTTATCAGCCCGAAATTTCGCAAGGCACCCTGCAATATATCTTCGAGTATCAGTCTATGATAACCGAACTTACCGGTATGGACGTTACCAATGCCTCTATGTACGACGGCACCACCGCCACAGCCGAGGCTATGATGATGACCATTGCCGCTGCCAAAAAACGCAACAAGGTGCTTGTATCGGCCACCATTAACCCCAAAGTGAAAAGGGTGGTGGAAACATATGCAAAATATCAGGGAGTATCAGTTGAAACCATTCCCGAGAAGGAGGGCGTTACCGACCTTGCCGCTCTTGAGGCAATGCTTGCCGGTGACGATGTGGCAGGAGTAATCCTTGCACAACCCAACTTCTATGGAATAATAGAGGACTATAGCGGTGTTGCCGATATGTGTCACGCAAAAAAAGCGCTTATGGTTATGAACGCCAATCCCTCGTCGCTTGCCGTGCTCAAAACACCGGCCGAGTGGGGTGCCGACATAGCTTGCGGCGATGCGCAGTCGTTGGGTATCCCAATGAACTACGGCGGCTCGTATGTGGGCTATCTTGCAACCACCAATGCCCTTGTGCGTAAACTGCCCGGCCGCATTGTGGGAGCAACCACCGATGTCGATGGCAAGCGCGCATTCGTACTCACATTGCAGGCACGTGAGCAGCACATACGCCGCGAAAAGGCCAACAGCAACATCTGCTCCAACCAATCGCTTATGGCGCTCTACGTTACCATTTACCTGTCGCTTATGGGGCACAAAGGGCTCAAAGAGGTAAATGCCGCATCGTACGGCGGGGCACACTACCTTGCCGAAAAACTTGTGGCAACGGGCAAGTGCACATTGGCATTCGACAAGCCCTTTATGAACGAGTTTGCGGTAAAGACAGCCGTTCCTGCAAAGGATATTCAGGAGGCACTGCTTGCGGCAGGTATTTTGGGCGGTGTGCGCATAGCCGATGATATGTTGCTCATTTGTGTAACCGAGCAACGCACGAAGGCCGAGATTGACAAGTTTGTGGAAGTAGTAAACAACATCTAATTTAGGGAGGAACAGTTATGATACGCAATTATGATAAACTTATATTCGAACTCTCGAAAGAGGGCCGTCAGGGATATTCCCTTCCTAAAAACGAATTCAAGGAGCAGTATTGCCCCTGCACTTTGCCCGCAAATCTCAAGCGCACCGATGCGCCCCTCTTGCCGCAAGTGACAGAGTTCGATGTTGTGCGCCACTACACCAATCTTTCCAACAAGAACTTTGGCGTGGATACAGGCTTCTATCCACTTGGCAGTTGTACAATGAAATACAACCCCCGCATAAACGAGGAGATTTGTGCATTGCCCGCTTTCACAAGCCTGCACCCCGAAACCCCTGTGCAAGCATCGCAGGGTGCCTTGGAGGTCTATTACAACCTTGCAGCCTCGCTTGCCGAGATTAGCGGCCTTTCGGCCTTCACTCTCAACCCCTATGCGGGAGCACACGGCGAGCTTACAGGTCTTATGATTATGCGCTCCTATCACGCACAGCGCGGCGACCTTAAACGTACCAAGGTTATTGTTCCCGACAGCGCCCACGGTACCAATCCCGCCAGCGCAGCAGTTTGTGGCTTGCAGATTGTAGAGGTAAAATCCACAGCCAATGGTACAGTAGATGTAGAGGATTTGAAACCCCTGCTCGACGATACCGTGGCCGGTATTATGATGACCAACCCCAACACCCTTGGAATCTTTGAAACGGAGATTCCCGAAATTGCACGCCTTGTGCACGAGGCAGGTGGCTTGCTCTACTACGATGGAGCCAACCTAAATGCCGTGCTTGGCAAGTGCCGCCCCGGTGATATGGGTTTTGACATTATGCACATAAACCTGCATAAGACATTCTCCACACCACACGGCGGCGGTGGCCCCGGCGATGGTCCTGTGGGTGTGCGTGCAGGCTTGGAGCATCTGCTGCCCAACCCGCAGGTGAAAAAAGACGATGCAGGCCGTTTCTTCATAGACACCGACGAGCAGTCGGCCGGCTACGTGTCTAACTTCCTCGGTAATTTCGGCGTGCTTATGCGTGCATACACATACATCCTCACACTCGGTCGCGAGAATGTGAAGATGGTGGGCCCGCTTGCAGTGCTCAATGCCAACTATGTGAAGGAGTCGTTGAAGAACGAATATCTGCTACCCATAGAGGGGGTGTGCAAGCACGAGTTTGTGTTCGATGGTCTTGTCGATAAATCGACAGGTGTAACCACGCTCGATATTGCCAAACGCCTGCTCGACTACGGTTACCACGCACCCACAATCTATTTCCCTTTGCTGTTCCACCAGAGCATTATGATTGAACCCACCGAAACCGAGAGCAAAGAGACTCTCGACGAGTTCATCGCTGTAATGAAAACAGTGGCACGCGAGGCAATAGAGAACCCCGATGTGGTGAAGAATGCCCCCTATTCAACACCCGTGCGCCGTCTCGACGAAACAACAGCAGCCCGCTCTCCCAAAACAACCTACAAGCAGCTTGTAGCGGAGTAGAGTGAACGTAATAAAAAAATAGAACCAAATTTTGTTTGGTTCTATTTTTTTTATGTGTTACTCTACGGTACTGTTGCTCGCTCCTTTATCCCTTCTTGGGCGTCGGTGATAGCGGCGGCGTTGCGGCCTTTTCTTTCCTTCGCTGTTGTTGGTAGTAGTTGCGTTGCTTTCTGCCGTTTGAGGGGTTGTCGTTTGCTCCTTCTTTGCTTTTGGCTTGCCACTCTCTCGGCGGCTCTTGTCTCTGCGGCCGTGGCCACGGCCGCCCTGCTCCTTGCGGTTGCCACCACGTTTGCCGCCGCGTGAACGGCCGCTATTGGGTGCATACTCGGGCGCCTCGCCAAGCTCCTCGGGTAGGGCTGTCTTGGGTACTTCCTGCTCCATAAACTCCTCTATGCGCTTGAAGTATTGCTGGTCCTCTACCGATACGAATGTTATTGCACGGCCTTTGGTGTTGGCGCGTGCTGTGCGGCCCACGCGGTGTATGTAGTCGTCGCAGTCGCGGGGCACATCGTAGTTTATCACTATGCGTATGTCGTCTATGTCTATTCCGCGCGCAAGAATGTCGGTTGCCACAATTATATCTATCTTGCGGCTCTTGTAGCGGAACATTATCTCGTCGCGTTCGGCCTGTCCCAGGTCGCTGTGCATCTCGCCCACATTGAAACCGCGCTTTTTCAATGCTATTGATATATCTTTGACCTTGCTCTTGCGCGATGCAAAAAGAATTACCCTTTCGGTGCTTTCGTTTTCGAAAATACTCTTTATGATGCCCATCTTCTGCCCCTCGTGGCATATGTATGCCTCTTGCGAAATGCCTTCGGCAGGCTTGGCAAGCGACAGGGTTATCTGCAACGGGTCGGTGAGTATGTTGGCTGCCAATTTGCGTATCTCCTGCGGCATAGTAGCCGAAAAGAGCATAGTCTGCCTCTCCTTGGGCAGTTGTTTGGCAATGGTCATAATATCGTTGTAGAAGCCCATATCGAGCATACGGTCGGCCTCGTCGAGAATGAAGAACGACACGCGCGACAGGTCGATGTTCCCTAAATTTATATGGCTTATGAGCCTTCCGGGGGTGGCAACAATGATGTCGGCACCACGGGCCATACCGCGTAGTTCCTGTTCGTATCGCTGACCATCATTTCCTCCATACACAGCCACGCTTGATATGGGCATAAAATATGTGAACCCTTCCAACTGGCGGTCTATCTGCTGTGCAAGTTCGCGTGTGGGTGCCATAACCACACAGTTTATGGCATCGTCGGGGTAGCCGCCGCGGCACAGTTTGTTAAGTACAGGTAGCAGATAAGCTGCGGTTTTTCCTGTTCCGGTCTGTGCCACACCAATGAGGTCGCGCCCGTCCATCAGCGGCTGTATGGTCTGTTCCTGTATAGGGGTGCAGGTTTCAAAGCGCATAGCATCGAGCGCATCGAGAACCTCGTCTTCAAAATCAAAATCGGTAAAATACATAAATTATTAGAAACTTCTTATTTGGGTGCTTTCCTGTATAAATAGAGAGCAATGAAACTATACAAAATATTGGGCAACCACACGGCAACGGCCACAGGCATCTGGTCGGCAAAGGCCGATGATATTGTTTGGAAAAGTATGTACGAGAAACTCAATCCCAAACCTATTCCAAGCGACAATCCCATACCGCCCTTGGTCTTTTTTGACGACAGCGAAGCACCTATGATTGTTAGAATGAACGCGGCAAACGACATTGCAATTCGCTTGTGATACTCCACCTCAAAGGCTTTGATGTTTGCCATTCCGCGGGCCTTCTGCTTGTCGATATACTCGCTAAGTTCGGGGCTGGTCATCGTTTCGTGCTGTCCTTCGGTTATTAGAAAATCGGCCGGCTCAATTCTTATTATGGTGTCCAGAGGCACCTGGTTGCTCGATCTTATAACCTCTTTGTCGCCGGCAAGTTCGCGTATCATCCAGTTACGTGCGGTCCACTTGTATTTCTCGTCGGGGTGATACTTAATGCTCTTGGCTGTCATATGCGACACCAGTTTCTTATCCTCGAACCTGTCGAGTGAGAAACGGAAACCGGTGGTGTTGCGTGTTTCGTATCTTTCGATGTATGCAACGGTGTTTTCATCTACCTGCAGCTGTATGTTATATGCCGACTTGGTCTCCTTTTTCTTTCCGTGCTTAATCTCAAAATCGATGCGTGTCTCATTGCCGTTGGGTATTATGTATGCTCCAAGCGCATATGTGAGCAAGGCAATGAATGCTGCCGAAACCATATATGGGCGCAGCAGCCTTTTGAAACTCACACCCGAAGCAAACATTGCTATGATTTCGGAATTTTCGGCAAGTTTCGATGTGAAATAGATTACCGAGATAAACACAAATAGGGCACTGAATGTGTTGGCAAGGTAGGGCGCATAGTTCATATAATAGTCGAAAATGACTTCCGACATTGTTGCATTGGATGTGGCGAATTTGTCAATCTTTTCATTGTAGTCGAACACCACAATAACAATGATTATAAGCCCCAACGAAAAGAAGTATGTACCCAAGAATTTACCTATAATATATAGGTCGAGGCGTTTGAGCTTAATTGCTTCTAACCATTTTTTCATAGTAATTGTACTCATTTTTATAGTCGGCGTGTAACCTGTTCAAGCATATTTTTCTTCCATACGGCATAGTCGTCGGCAAGTATGTGTTTGCGTGCCTCCTGTGTGAGCCACACATAGAATGCGAGGTTGTGGAGCGATGCAATTTGCAGCGCCAAATACTCCTGCGCCACAAACAGGTGGCGCAGATAGGCGCGGCTGTATTGCCTGTCGACATACGACTCGCCATCCTCCTCAATGGGGTTGAAATCGTATTTCCATTTTTCGTTGCGCATATTCATAATGCCGTTCTTGGTAAACAGCATTGCGTTGCGCCCGTTGCGTGTGGGCATAACGCAGTCGAACATATCCACACCGCGTTCTATCCCCTCAAGAATGTTTGCAGGTGTACCCACCCCCATAAGGTATCGTGGCTTGTCGGTGGGCAGTATCTCATTCACTACCTCAATCATTTCGTACATCTTCTCGGCAGGCTCACCCACCGCAAGGCCTCCTATGGCGTTTCCCGCGCAGTTCTTCGATGCAATGAATTCGGCCGATATGCGGCGCAAATCGGGATATACACAACCTTGGACAATGGGGAACAGCTGCTGCTCATAACCATACTTTGGCTCCGTTTCGTCAAGCCTTGCTATGCAGCGGTCGAGCCAGCGGTGCGTGCGCTCCATCGACTTTTTTGCATAATTGTAATCGGCAGTGCCGGGGGTACATTCGTCAAATGCCATAATTATGTCGGCACCTATGCTGCGCTCTATGTCCATTACCCTCTCGGGTGAAAAGAAATGCTTTGAACCATCGATGTGCGAGCGAAACTCAACGCCATCTTCGTTCATCTTGCGTATATCCTTGAGCGAAAACACCTGAAAACCGCCGCTGTCGGTGAGTATGGGGCGTTCCCAACTGTTGAACTTGTGCAAGCCGCCTGCCTTTTCCAAAACATCGAGCCCGGGGCGCAGGTACAGGTGATATGTGTTGCCAAGTATTATCTGTGCCTTCACATCGGTGACAAGGTCGGGTATCTGCACCGCCTTTACCGAACCTACGGTGCCCACCGGCATAAAGATTGGTGTCTCTATCTTGCCGTGAGCAGTGGTTAGCACGCCTGCGCGCGCCTTGCTGCCGCTATCTGTGTGTAATAATTGAAATTCCACTTATTATACCAATTTTACGGGGTTCGTTACTCTCTCCTTCATCAACGCAATTTCAAGAACATCCTTCACATCCTCAACGTAATGGAATGTGAGCCCCTTTATGTACATTTCGGGTATGGCATTTATGTTGCGCTCGTTCTCCTTGCATAGGATAATCTCCTTTATGCCGGCACGCTTGGCGGCAAGAATCTTCTCTTTTATTCCTCCAACGGGCAATACTTTGCCGCGCAATGTTATCTCGCCTGTCATTGCAAGATTGGGCCTCACTTTGCGCTGTGTGAGTGCCGATGCAAGTGCGGTTGCCATAGTTATGCCTGCCGATGGGCCGTCTTTGGGTATGGCACCTTCGGGCACGTGCAGGTGTATGTGCCAGTTGTCGAATACCTCGTATGGGATGTCGAGGTCGGTAGAGTGGGCTTTTATATACTCCAATGCAAGCATTGCCGACTCCTTCATAACATCGCCCAAGTTGCCCGTGAGGGTGAGTTTGTCACCCTTGCCACGGCTCAGGCTGGTTTCAATGAAGAGTATCTCGCCGCCCACGGCTGTCCACGCAAGGCCCACTACGACACCGGCATAATCGTTGCCCTGATATATGTCGCGTGAGAACTCCTTGGGGCCCAGTAACTCGGGCAGGTTGGCTGGTTTCACGGTTGATATCTCAATCTCGCCGTTTGTGGCCTTCTGGCACGCCAGACGGCGGAATATCTTGCCTATCTTCTTCTCCAGGCCGCGCACACCCGATTCGCGTGTGTAGTCCTCTATTATGCGCTCAATGGCGGCCTTGTTTATTGTAACCTTCTCCTTGCTCACACCGTTGGCCTCTTTCTCTTTGGGCACAAGGTGGCGCTTGGCTATCTCAATCTTCTCCTCGGTGAGGTAGCCGCTCACCTCTATAAGCTCCATACGGTCGAGTAGGGGGCTCGGTATGCTGCTTAGGTTATTTGCTGTAGCAATGAACATTACGTTAGACAGGTCGTAATCGGCATCGAGGAAATTGTCGTGGAACGTGTTGTTCTGCTCGGGGTCGAGCACCTCCAAGAGTGCCGATGAGGGGTCGCCGTGGTTCGATGCCTGCCCCACCTTGTCAATCTCGTCGAGAATGAACACCGGGTTGTCGCTGCCGGCCTTTGCAAGGTTCTTAAGTATGCGGCCCGGCATAGCACCTATGTAGGTCTTTCTATGTCCGCGAATCTCCGATTCGTCGTGCACGCCGCCAAGCGACATACGCACATACTTGCGTTCAAGTGCCTCGGCTATCGATTTGCCAAGTGAGGTTTTTCCCACACCCGGGGGGCCGTAGAGGCATATGATGGGCGATTTAAGGTCGCCGCGCATTTTTATCACTGCAAGATGCTCCAATATTCTCTCCTTCACCTTGTCCAGCCCATAGTGGTCGCGGTCAAGCACCTTGCGGGCACGCGCAATGTCGAGGTTGTCGGTGGTGCATTTACCCCACGGCAGGCTCACGAACAGTTGCAGGTAGTTTAACTGCACGTGGTAGTCGGGCGTTTGCGGGTTTATTCTTTCGAGCTTGGCAAGCTCCTTGCCGAAAAGTTCTTCTATTTCGCTGTTCCAGTTCTTTTCGTCGGCCTTTTTGCGCAGGGCTTTTGTGTCCTGGTCTTGAACACTGCCGCCAAGTTCCTCTTGTATCACCTTTATCTGTTGTTGCAGGAAATACTCTTTTTGCTGCTGCTCCAGTTCCTGGTTGGTGCGCTTGTGAATCTTGCGACGAAGTTTGTAATGCTCCACCTCTTTGTTCAACACGTTAAGCAATGCGTATGCGCAGTCCAATGTGCTCTCTCCCACGAGTATGGAGTATTTGTCGGCAACGTCGGCTCTCATATTGCTTGCAATGAAATTGATGAGGAACGACGGTTTCTCTATGTTCTTCATCGCAACTTCTACATCGGGAAGGTTGGGCATCTTCTTTATGCTGTTCAATATCAGTGCGCCCTTTCTGCGGCACTGCTCAATCACAGCTTTGAATTCGGCAGTCTCTTCCGACTCCTTTTCAATGCAGTCTTTTACCGCACCAATGAGATAGGGCCTCGACTGGGTAAGATATTCAAGCTCTATTCTCTGCTTGCCCTGCAGAATGGCTGCATAGTTGCCGTCGGGCATAGGGAACAGGCGCTCTACGGTTGCAATTGCACCAATGTGGTACAGGTCGTTATACATCGGTTCGTCGGTTTCGGGCTTTATCTGGCAGAACACGCCTATGTGGCATTTGCTTTTATGAGCATCTTGCAACAGTCTTAAGGTGGATTCCCTCCCAATGGTGACGGGAAGAATAGATGTGGGGAAAAGAACCATATTGCGCAATGTGAGAATGGGTAATTCTCCATCTATCTCCCAATAATACTTGCCGGGGTCCTCCTCTTCCTCTTCGGCGAAGATGGGGATAATCTTGTCTATGGTACCTCCCTCGGCGTTATCCTCAAAGTCCGATTCCTCGCTGTCGTTAATCAACAAATCAAATAATTCTTTATCCTCTTCCATATAATCTAATATCCGTATGTGTGATAATTCCTTTGCTCTCCTGTTTATTTGTAGCAAAAAAATCTGTTATATAATGTGCATAATCTCCATTCAACTCACAAAGATACTGCTAATTGCCGATTTTTGGAAATATTTTATAATTTAATTATTTATATTATATATAATAAACGATTTGGTGGTTTTGGCGCTAATGTGGTGTATAAATATTAAAATTAACTTCAAAATAGAACTTTCTTTTATCATCTATTTGTTGTATCTTCGCGCAAAAGAGGAAAATCAAGTGAGCGAGAAGAAAAAAATACTGTTTCTCATAAACCCAAAGTCGGGTACAGGGGGTAAACACTCTGTGCCCCGTTTGGTGCGCTCCTTTATAGACAAAGAGAAATTCGATGTCTTGATAAAGGAGACGCGCTATGTGGCACACGCGTGCGAACTCGCCCAAGAGGCTGTTGCCGACGGGGTGGATGTGGTGGTGGCTGTGGGTGGCGATGGCACCGTGAACGAGGTTGCCCGTTCGCTCATAGGCAGCAGTGTCGCTCTTGGAATTATACCGTGCGGCTCGGGCAATGGGCTGGCGCGCCACTTGGGTATTCCGCTCGACTGTAAGAAGGCGGTCGAGTTCTTGAACAATGCGGTTCCTGTGGCCGTCGATTATGGAAAAATCAACGGTTCGCCCTTCTTTTGTACCTGCGGCATTGGTTTCGATGCACTTGTCAGTAGTAGTTTTGCCCGCGGAACACGTCGTGGCCTATGGGGCTATATGAATCAGACGCTCACCGACTGGCTCAACTACGAGCCCGAGGTGTATGAGATTGAGAGTGAGTCGTTTAAGAAAGATTACAAGGCGTTTCTTATAGCTTGCGGAAATGCAGCGCAATATGGTAACAATGCCTATATAAGCCCCAATGCGTCAATGCGCGATGGTCTTTTGAGTGTTACCATCCTGGAACCATTCCCCGCAACCGATGTGCCTCTTATTTTGGGGCAACTCTTCGGCCGCACGTTAACGCGCAACGGCCATATAAAGACTTTTGAGGCAAAATGGCTCAAGATAAAAAGAAAGGCTGCCGGCCCGGTGCATTTCGATGGCGAGCCTGCCGATATGGATGCGGAGCTGTTCATTGAAATGGTGCCGCAAGGTCTCAATGTTATGGCATCGCCCGATTGGAACGGCTGTTCAGTCGTGGTGCCCTTGTATAAGCAGCTGGCCGAACTTGTGAGCGTGTCGGTTTCGGAAATAGAGGCTGAACTACCCAAGATGGATATAAATCTTCCCAAGATGGATATATCGTTCCCTAAAATAGAGATACCATTTCCAAAGGTGAGTGATATTGTTGACAAACTGCCACCAATGTCCTCGTTTGCAAAGGGTGCAAAGGGCTTGAAAAGGAGAAGCAGAAAGGAATAATTTGTTGTAAAAAATATTTACACGTCTGCTGTAAAAAGGCTATTCTATTTTAAGGTAGAAATCGCGTAGCAGGCTGCACGCCTCCCTGCTGTATTCTCCCGGGCTGTTTTCTAAAATCAGAATATCTTCTTTCAATTCATTTCCGGCCGATTGCTGTAGCTCAATGAGCGCGCGCTTGGGCGTTTTGCGCGGTGTTGTCTGCACGTGTGTTATTCTTGTTGCCGTAAATCCTTTTACAATGGCCTCGTTTCTCCACTCGTTGAGCGTGTCTGTGGGCAGTATCAGTGATACCTTGCCGTCGGGTGTGAGCAGCTCTTTTGCTTTTGTGAAAAAGAGGGCGGGGGAGAGGCTGTCGTTGTGGCGGGCAAGTGTGCGCTGCTCGTTGCCGCATTTGAGGCTGTTTGTGAAATAAGGCGGGTTGCTCACAATTGTGTCGAACGGTTCCTCGCTTTCAAAAAAACGCAAATCGGCATTTATGATTCTGATTCTTTCACTCCAAGGAGAATTCTTTACATTCTCTGCGGCTCTCACTGCAGCGGTAGCGTCTATTTCCACGCCTGTGACAGTGGCATTGCTGCGCTGTGCAGCCATAATAGAAATGAGTCCGGTGCCTGCGCCTATGTCCAATATCCTTCTGCTGCTTTCTGCGCAGAACCACGCACCCAGCAGACAGCCGTCGGTACCTACCTTCATAGCGCACCCCTCCTGCTTTATGGTGAATTTTTTGAATTTGAAGTAATCGTTGGACATAATTGGCAAGGTGATATGCTTTATTCCTTTCTAACAAAAGAGGCTGCTAAAAATACTTTTAGTCAGCCTCGTATAAGTTGTTTGTTTTTGAGCCAAATCCGGGACTCGAACCCGGGACCTACGCATTACGAATGCGTTGCTCTACCAACTGAGCCAATTTGGCAATGTTTTTCGTGCGCGCAGCCTGTTATTGCACGCTTTCTGTGCAAAGATAGTGATAAATTGAATTTGTCAAAAGAATCTTGGTGAAAATCGAGAAAAATTGTTGAATAAATTGCCCTTTCCTTGTTTTATACTATAAAATATTTATATATCTTTGCAGTCGTTTTTAGAAACTTTGTATGAATACCATCTGTTATGGATATAAAAAGCAGCAGTCTGTTACAGGCTCATTCAGCGAGCTCTGTGGTATGCTCTGTCTTTCGGCAAAACAGTGTGTGATTTTTTTGTTATTTATTTTGTTGCAGTCGTTTCATTGAAACGACTTTTTTTGTACCTTTACCTACGAATATGAAATAGACGGCAAGAGGTTTTTGAAAACACAATTTTTGAAGACTACTATTTATTATTTAAATTTTATGGAACCTTTATTACACGAATGTGGTGTTGCGATGATTCGCCTGCGCAAACCGTTGAACTATTACAAGGAGAAATATGGTACTTGGGCATATGGAATGAACAAGCTCTTCTTGCTTATGAACAAACAATATAACCGTGGCCAGCAGGGCGCGGGAATATCTTGCGTGAAGTTGAAAGCATCGCCCGGCGAAGATTATATGTCGCGTGAGCGTGCCGAGGGCTCGAGTGCCATCTCCGAGGTATTTGCAGCAGCAAACAAGGATATAACATCGGCCTCTCATCCCAAAGATATGCGTGGCAATGCCGAATATGCATATCGCAATTTTGCTTTTGCTGGCGAGTTGTATATGGGACACCTGCGTTATTCGGCTACAGGAAAAACAGGAATGCAGTATGTTCATCCCTTCCTGCGTCGCAATAACTGGCGAGCAAAAAACCTTGCCCTCTGCGGTAATTTTCATATAACAAATGTAGATGACGTGTTCCACGAACTTGTATCACACGGTCAGCATCCCCGTGTTCACGCCGATACATATATTATGCTTGAACTTATGGGCCACCGCCTCGACCGCGAGGTGGAGCGCGTGTTCAAAGAGTGTGAGCAGGAGGGGTTGCAGGGTATGGACATAACCAACAGCATTGAGGAGCGTATGGATATAGCCAATGTACTGCGCACATCTACCCCCTTGCTCGATGGCGGTTATGTATTCTGCGGTGTTACAGGTAGCGGCGAAATGTTTACAATGCGCGATCCCTGGGGCGTGCGTACAGCCTATTGGTATGCCGACGACGAAATCTTTGTGGTGGCAAGCGAGCGTGCGGCCCTGCAGACTGCAATGAACCTGAAGGCCGAGGATGTTATAGAGATGGAGCCGGGCGAAGCCATTATAATGAATAAACGTGGTGAGCTGCGCCGCGAGATTATCATCCCGCAAAAGGCTTTCCTCCCTTGCTCTTTCGAGCGTATATATTTCAGCCGTGGCAACGATGGCGATATATACAAGGAGCGTAAGATGCTTGGTTCTAACTTAAAGGAGCAGATTCTGAAGGCTATAAATTATGACCTCGACAACACGGTGTTCTCGTTCATTCCCAACACAGCCGAAATGGCGTTCTATGGTATGGTTGAGGGAATGGAGGAATTTCTCAACGATTGGAAAGTAAAAGAACTCTCGTCGGGCAAGTCCTTGAGTGAGGATGAAATTCTTCAGATAATATCTAAAAAGGTGCGTCAGGAAAAGGTTGCCAACAAGGATATAAAAATGCGTACATTCATCTCCACCGGTGACAAACGCAACGATCTTGCCGCCCACGTTTACGATATCACTTACGGCACCATCAAGCCGGGCATAGACAATCTTGTGGTTATCGACGATAGTATTGTGCGTGGTACCACACTCAAACAAAGTATATTGAATATTTTGGACAGATTGGAGCCCAAGAAAATAATTGTGGTATCTTCGTCACCACAGATACGTTACCCCGACTATTACGGAATAGATATGGAGAAGTTCGACCATTTTGTTGCATTCAAAGCAGCCCTCGACCTTCTCTACGAGCGTGGAAAGAGAGCGCTGATAGACCGCACTTATCGTGCCTGCCTCGATGAACTTAAGAAGCCCGATGCCGAGCAGATAAACTGCACACGCGCAATCTATCATCCCTTTACTCCCGACGAAATTTCCGTTAAGATAGGTGAGTTGCTCAAGCCCATTGATCTTAAGGCCGACCTTGAACTTGTATTTCAGAGCCTCGAAGGTCTTCACACCGCTTGTCCCAACCACTTGGGCGACTGGTATTTCAGCGGAATATATCCCACCCCCGGTGGTAACAGGCTTGTAAATGAAGCATTCGTAGAGTACTACGAAACATATTTGTATAAATAGGAATATATAATTACTATAAAGGATATGAAGGAAAAACTTAAAAAGGTATTATTGCTTGGCTCGGGCGCGTTGCGCATCGGTCAGGCCGGTGAGTTCGACTATTCAGGTTCACAGGCATTGAAAGCCCTGCGCGAGGAGGGTATTCAGTCGGTGCTTATCAACCCCAACGTTGCAACCATTCAAACTTCGGAGGGCATTGCCGACAAGGTTTATTTCCTCCCTGTTGATGTTCATAATGTTGAGGAGATTATCAAAAAGGAGCGCCCCGACGGAATTTTGCTTGCCTTTGGAGGCCAGACAGCGCTTAACTGCGGTACAGAGCTATACAGGGAAGGTATTCTCGAAAAATACGGCGTTAAGGTGCTTGGCACATCGGTGGAGGCTATTATGTACACCGAGGATCGTGACCTCTTTGTCAAGAAACTCGACGAAATTCCTATGAAAACTCCCGTCAGCCAAGCTGTCGAGAGTATGGAAGATGCCTTGAAGGCTGCTCACGAGATTGGTTTCCCCGTTATGGTACGTTCGGCCTATGCCCTTGGTGGTTTGGGTAGCGGTATCTGCCGCGACGAGGAGAGCTTTGTGAAGTTGGCCGAGAGTGCCTTCACATTCTCAAATCAGATTCTTGTAGAGGAGTCGCTCAAAGGTTGGAAGGAGATAGAGTTCGAGGTTATACGCGATGCCAACGACCACTGCTTCACCGTTGCAAGTATGGAGAACTTCGACCCATTGGGAATTCACACCGGTGAGTCGATTGTGGTAGCTCCCACCTGTTCGCTCAGCGAGGAGCAGGTTAAGTTTATGCAAGAGATTTCGGTAAAGGCTATCCGTCACCTTGGTATTGTGGGCGAGTGTAACATACAGTATGCCTTCAATGCCGAAACAAACGACTATCGCGTTATCGAGGTAAATGCCCGTTTGAGCCGCTCATCGGCACTTGCATCAAAAGCAACAGGTTATCCTCTTGCTTTCGTGGCAGCCAAGATTGCCCTTGGATATACCCTGGACCAGATAGGCGAGATGGGTACACCCAATTCGGCATACAAAGCCCCCGACCTCGATTACCTTATATGTAAAATACCTCGTTGGGACCTCACCAAGTTTGCAGGCGTTTCTCGCCAGATTGGTTCGAGTATGAAATCGGTGGGCGAGATTATGTCCATCGGTCGCAGTTTCGAGGAGGTTATTCAAAAGGGCCTTCGTATGATAGGCCAGGGTATGCACGGCTTTGTAGGTAACGAGCATACACACTTTGACAATCTCGACGAGGAGCTAGCTAACCCCACCGATATGCGCATCTTCTCAATAGCTTCGGCATTGGAAGAGGGCTACACCGTGGAGCGCATTTGCGAACTCACAAAGATTGATCCCTGGTTCATTGGCAAGCTCAAGAATATCGTAGATTACAAGGCTGTGCTTATGGGCTACAACAGCCTCGAGGAGTTGCCCGAAGAGGTGTTGCGCCAGGCAAAGGTGCTTGGTTTCTCCGACTTCCAGATAGCACGTTTCGTTCTCAAAGACGAAAAGAATATGGAGACAGGTAACCTTGCAGTGCGTGCCCGCCGCAAGGAGCTTGGTGTGCTGCCCGCCGTTAAGCGCATAAACACCGTGGCATCGGAGCACCCCGAGCTCACCAACTATCTATATATGACATATGGTGCCAAAGGCTACGATGTCAATTACTACAAAACCGACAAATCGGTTGTGGTGCTTGGTTCCGGTGCATACCGCATTGGTTCATCGGTGGAGTTCGACTGGTGTTCTGTTAACGCCGTGCAGACAGCCCGCAAGCTCGGTTATAAATCAATAATGATTAACTACAACCCCGAAACCGTATCTACCGACTACGATATGTGCGACCGTCTCTACTTCGACGAGCTCTCTCTCGAGCGTGTACTCGATGTTATAGACCTTGAGCAACCAGGCGGTGTCATAGTTTCGGTAGGTGGCCAGATACCCAACAACCTTGCGATGAAGTTGCATCGTCAGTCGGTGCCCATTCTGGGAACGTCGCCTTTGAGTATCGACCGTGCCGAGAACCGTCACAAATTCTCTGCTATGCTCGACCAGCTTGGCATCGACCAGCCCGCTTGGAAGGAGCTCACCAGCATCGAGGATATGGAGGAGTTTGTGAACAAAGTGGGTTATCCCGTGCTTGTCCGCCCCTCGTATGTGCTTTCGGGTGCAGCAATGAATGTATGCTACAACGAAGAAGAGCTGCGTGAATTCCTCAAAATGGCAGCCGAGGTGTCGAAAGAGTTCCCCGTGGTTGTATCGCAGTTTATGATAGATACCAAGGAGATTGAGTTCGATGCTGTTGCGCAGAACGGCGAGGTAGTGGAGTATGCTATTTCGGAGCACGTGGAGTTTGCCGGTGTTCACTCCGGTGATGCCACACTTGTGTTCCCCGCGCAGAAAATCTATTTCGAAACAGCACGTCGCATCAAGAAGATAAGCCGTCGCATAGCAAAAGAGCTCAACATCTCCGGCCCCTTCAACATTCAGTTCCTTGCTAAGAATAACGAGGTTAAGGTTATTGAATGTAACTTGCGCGCGAGCCGCTCGTTCCCCTTCGTGTCAAAGATATTGAAGCGCAATTTCATAGAGACAGCCACCCGCATAATGCTTGGTGCGCCCTACAGCCGCCCCGACAAATCGGCATTCGATATCGACTGGATAGGTGTTAAAGCATCGCAATTCTCATTCTCTCGTCTTCACAAGGCCGACCCCGTGCTTGGTGTTGATATGTCATCTACCGGTGAGGTGGGTTGCATAGGCGACGATTTTGAAGAGGCACTCCTCAATGCAATGATAGCTGTGGGCTACAGCGTTCCCAAGAAGAATGTAATGGTATCTTCGGGCGCCTCTAAATCAAAGGTGGATTTGCTGGAATCGACAGCCATCCTCGCACAAAAGGGTTATAACATCTTCGCCACATCGGGTACAGCCAAGTTCCTTAACGAGAACGGAATAAACGCAACTCCCGTAATGTGGCCCGATGAGAACCCCGATGCCGAGAACAACGTAATGCAGATGATTGCCGAGCATCGTTTCGACCTCATCATAAATATCCCTAAGAATCACACCAAACGTGAACTTACCAACGGATACAGAATACGTCGTGCGGCAATAGACCACAACATTCCTCTTATTACAAACGCGCGCCTTGCAAGTGCATTCATCCGCGCATTCTGCAAGATGGATGTAAACGAGTTGCCCGTTAAGAGCTGGGATGAGTACAAGTAAATGATACTATACAGAAAAAAGGCACAATACAGCGCTGTATTGTGCCTTTTTTCTGTGTGTATGATTAAAAAAACGGCAAAACTGTTGCGTAGTCAAAAATATATTCTTACCTTTGCAGTGCTTTAAGGGAAACCGCGGAGCAGTATGGTGGTTATAGTTCAGTTGGTTAGAGCGTCAGATTGTGGTTCTGAATGTCGTGGGTTCGAGTCCCACTATCCACCCCAAGAGAGAAGTTAAATGCTTCTCTCTTTTTTGTTATTATATACCCTTGCATTCTTCTGTTTTTTACGCTATTTTCGCGCATAGAAGCTAACTCTGTTTTAGTATTATTTATTTATAGTAAAACAAAAATATGTTTCAGCGATTATTTGTAATATTACCCCTGTTGCTGTTGTCGGTATTTACGCTTAATGCGCAGTCGTCGGGTAAAAAAGATAAAAAGAACAAAGATGTAATAGTGATGCCGCAGTACCCGGGCGGCCACGAGGAGATGATTGAGTATCTTTTTGTAGAAACCAATTACCCCGACGAGGCATACGAAAAAAACGAGACAGGCGAGGTGCTTGTAGGCTTCACCGTGGAGGCCGACGGCCATATATCTATGGCACAGGTGCTCAAGGGGGTATCCCCTTCGCTCGATGCCGAGGCTGTGCGCGTAGTCAAGAGTATGCCTAAATGGATTCCCGGTACCAGGAACGGTAGACCAGTGCGCGCCGAGCTCTCCATTCCCATAAATTTCAAACTGATATACAAAAACCATTACTATAACGCCAAAGCAAAAGAGAACGGCATAACCAAAATGAAGGCACGCGAGAAACGTCGCGATGCAAAGTGGTGGTATGGCGAATAAATTTAATGATTATGAGTACAAAAAATATACCTGCACGCATAGAGGCGTTGCGTAACTATATGAGAGAGAAGGGCCTTGCAGCCTTCATAGTATTAAGCAGCGATGCCCATAGCAGTGAGTATGTAGCCGATTGCTGGAAGGCACGAGAATGGATATCGGGTTTCGATGGCTCGGCAGGAACGGCAGTGGTGACACTCGATGATGCCCGCCTGTGGACCGATTCCCGCTACTGGCTTGCTGCAGAAAACTCGCTTGCCGATACCGGCTTTACGTTAATGAAAGACGGTGATGTGTCCACTCCGTCTATAACCGATTGGTTGTGCGCCACGTTGGAACAGGGTGGTGTGGTTAGTGTAGATGGCACGGTATGCTCCATAGCCGAGGCGAAGCAGTGGGCTGCCGCTCTTTCTACATCCGGCTTGTCATTGGATGCATCGCACGAGCCTTTTGAACAAATATGGCAGGGCCGTCCGTCTGTGCCCGCCGACAAGGCCGTCATTATGCCCTGCGAGGTTGCGGGTGAGAGTGTGGCGTGCAAGCTGCAGCGCCTGCGCGAGTCGCTTGCCAACGATGCAGCCGACGGTATGCTTGTGACAATGCTCGACGAGGTGGCGTGGCTCACCAATCTGCGTGGCAACGATGTGGCATACAATCCCGTGGTGGTATCATATATGCTTGTGACAGCCACCGATGCAACCCTCTTTATACTGCCCGAAAAACTCACACCCGAAGTGTCGGCCCATCTTGCCGATGCCGGTATTGCAACAGCCGCGTATGGCGATGTGTGGCAGGCACTTGCATCGTATGCCGGTAACTCCATCTTGTTGCAGCCCACACGCTGCAACCGTGCGGTATTGGAATATTTGAACCCTGCCTGTCAGCCAATATTCAAAGACTCACCCGTTGCTGCTATGAAGGCTGTGAAAAATGCAACGGAGATTGACGGCTTCAAGCAGGCGATGCTTGCCGAGGGTGTGGCAATGGTTAAACTGCTCCATTGGTTGCAGCCGGCAGTGGAGCGTGGTGGTATTACCGAATTGGATGTCGATAGGCAACTCACTGCCTTCCGCAGCGAAGATTCCCGTTTCACAGGCCTCAGCTTTGCGACAATCGCAGCCTATGGCCCCAATGCCGCCATAGTGCACTATGAGCCCACCGAGGAGTGCAACGCCCCGTTGCAGCCCCGTGGTTTACTGTTGCTCGACTGTGGCGGGCAGTATACTTGCGGCACAACCGACATCACCCGCACAATACCTCTTGGCCCTTTGAGCGAAGAGGAGCGCCGTAGTTATACACTTGTGCTGCGCGGTCACATATCGCTTGCAATGGCAAAATTCCCATTGGGCACCTGTGGCACGCAGCTCGATGTGCTTGCCCGCCAGTGGCTATGGCAAGAGGGAGAGAACTACCTGCACGGAACTGGGCACGGAGTGGGGCACTTCCTTAATGTACACGAAGGTCCGCATCAGATACGTATGAACAATATGCCTGCGCCATTACTTCCCGGGGTTACCGTTACAAACGAGCCCGGCCTCTACAAGGCAGGGCGTTACGGCATACGCATAGAAAACACAATGCTTGTAAAGGAACATTGTGAAACCGAGTTTGGAACCTTCTGTGCAATGGAGCCTCTCACATTGTGCCCCATAGACACCACGGCCATAATACCATCGTTGCTTGGTGACGATGCCATTGCATACCTTAACGAATATCATAAGCAAGTGTATGAAATGCTTGCACCGCATTTAAGCGGGGAGCATCTGGAATTCCTCAAAGATTCCTGCAAACCTATATGATAATGAAGCGCTTGCCATTCATACTATTTGCACTCATCCTTGCAGCTTGTGGTGGCAAGAAGATGCAAACACTCCCTGAACTTATAGCTCACGCAGGGGGTGGGGTGGATGTGCCTTATAGCAATTCAAAAGAAGCGCTTGAAAAATCGATATCCGATGGATTTCGATACATAGAATTCGACCTCCTTTTTACGGCCGACAGCGTGCTCGTTGCCGCGCACGATTGGGATTTGTTCAATGTGCAAACAGGCTATGCCCACAAAAAAGATACTGCCCCCACGTTTGCCGATTTCTCCTCGCGACGCATAATGGGCAGATACACGCCTTTATCGGCTGCAGATATAAATGCTGTTTTCGAAAAGGATACAACCATATATCTTGTAACCGATAAAATATCATCGCCCGCGTTGCTTGCCCGTAATTTTCCCCGTATAAAGGAACGTATGTTGGTGGAGGCATTTACATATAACGATTATGTGGCGCTGCGCAACGAAGGGTATCATCGCGTTTTTTACTCCTGTCAGGCAACCGATTTAACGGAGTCGCTTGTGAAACATCTGCTATTGCATAACCTGTTCAAAGGCCCCAAAATAGATTGGATAACAATGTATGTGGGTGAACTTGATAATGCCGCATTTCGCATAATGGATGCTTTGGCTGCATTCAACATAGCGCTGTTTACTATAAACAGCTACAATGAGATTCCTTGTGATAAATTCAGCGATGTGAATAGGGTGAAAATGATATACACCGAGGAGATAAAACCTTAAACAACCATTTTGTTACCCTCTCTTAATCTGTTGCCAAGAAAAGAGCACGCCAATTACAATGGTTGTCGCAATCTCGGCCAGCGGCATTGCAAGCCATATACCCTCGGTGCCCAGCAACTTAGGTAGTAATATAAAAGAGGGAGTAAGCAGTGCAAACCCACGTAAAAAGACCACAACCGTAGCATACTTTATTTTTTCTATGCTTTGGTAGTATCCTGTAACGGCAACATTAAGAATAAAGAAAATTATTCCGCTGGCAATGTAGGGGAATCCTGTTATGGCTATCTGCCCGGCGCTGCTCCTTGTATCCACAAACAGCGCAACCAATAATTCGGGAATAAATATAAAAAGCAGAGCCACGATGACTCCAATGACGAGCGATGTTGCAAACAGCAGTCTGCGCGCCTGCTTTATCTCCCGCCAGCGGGAAATTCCGTAATTATAACTTATAATAGGTTGTGCCGACTGCACTACTGCGTTGCCAAACATAAAGAAGAATGGTGTGTAGTAGCAGGCAATACCGAAAGCACCCACGCCTGCATCGCCCAAATAATTCATAAACACGTGGTTACCCACCAAAAAGAGTATGGCAAGTGTAAACTCCCCAAACAACGACGATGAACCAATCTTGCAATGGTATCCAATGTTGCGAAATGCGAGCTTTACGCTCTTACGGCTTATTTTCAGCGGTACCAACCTTAATGTATCGGCATAAAAAAGCAGATAGACCATAGCCATAACTCCTCCAATGATAATACTTATGCAGGTGGCAATGGCGGCTCCCTTTACTCCCATACCAAGCGGAAATATGAATAGCCAATCGAGAATGGCATTAAGCGTCGTAGGTATAATGTTGCACCACATTGCGTAACGCGGCGAGCCGTCTAAGCGTATTATGAACAATCCTATCATCCCCCACATTTCAAAGGCAAAGCAGGGCATAATCCATCGTATATAATCTACCACCTGCGGCAGCAACGTCTCCGATGCACCAAGGAGCCTTCCTGTTTGTGCTGGAAACAACAGAATCGATATGCTTAATAGAAGTGTGAAAAGTGTTGATACACCTATTGCCTGTGATATGTTTATTTGTGCTATATTTACCTTCTTTTGCGATAGATGAACCGATGCTGCCACCGAGCAGCCTGCACCAATCATCAACCCTATGCCCGACATTATCTGGTATATCGGTACTACAATGTTTACAGCAGCTACACCGTCGGCACCCACTCCGTGTCCCACGAATATACCATCTATTGCCGTTACTGCGCACATAGAAATTGTACCCCACAATGTTGGTATAAGCAATTTGCGAAACAGTGTGGAAACCTTCTCCTTCTCAAAATCTATAACGTCTCTTTTCATAGCTGTTTGTTTTTGTCAGATAAAAATACCGGATAAATGATTGGTGTTGCCCAGTCATCTTATCCGGTATTGTGGTGTCAATACCCTCCGATGAGGATTTGTACGTGTGTGTTGTTATATCTGTTATTCTTCGTCGGGTGTGTGCAGAATGAGCGTTGTGGCGCCAAGTGTGATTATTGCACCGGCCTCAATGCGTAATCTTTCTCTGTTGCCGAGAATGCGGTTCATTACAAATGTTCCTGTAACGCTTTGGTTGTCGCGTATGGTATATATGATTTCATCGCCATAGCCACGTTTCACATTAACTATGCAATGGCGGCGGTCCATACTGGGGTCACTTGTCTCAATGGGCAGTGTAACCACGGTGCCTTTGTTGTAGCGCCCTATGAGGTTGTCGCCCTCTTGGAGTGGCAATGTTTGCTTGAAACAGAAACGGTTCTCAACAACAGTGAGGTAACCCAAATCCTCGGTTTCCACCTCCTCGTCGTCGCCTATGCGCACGGTGAAACTCTTGCGGCACTGCTCACACTCGAACACAAGTGATTGCCCCACCTCATAGCCGCTTGCGTCGAAATCGATAGGGTGGTCGCACTTAGGGCAAATAATCTTTTTCATTTATTGGGCATTTGTTTGTAGAACCCACGCATCGGGGAATGTGCTCTTCAGCTCCTTTGCAGCCTCCATAGCCTCCTTGTTGCTTGCATATTCGCCAATAGATATGCGGTGTCTTCCGCCACCCTTCACAACGGTATAATTTGCAGTCATCTTGGCCGACAACTCCTCTATTGCAAGTTGAGCATTGCTCTCGTTGGGCGAACTTGCTACAATTATATGATAAACTTTCTTGTTCTCGGTATTCACGGCAGCCAGCTCACCGCTTTCAATAGCGGGTGCCGCCTCTGTTGTTGCCACAGTCTTGGGTGCCTCCTCTTGCGGCTGAACTTTGGGCATTGCCATATTGCCATTGGCATCTATGGGCATAATCTCACAGCCTGCAACCTCGTCTGTCACCTGCTTGGGAGCGGGAGCGCCCACTTGCTGCATAAGCGATATTTGCTCGTTCGATGCAAAGCCGCTGAACGATGCCTGCATACTCTTTTTGTATGCGCTGTCGCTCATAGGTGTAACAAAAATGAATGTGAGTATGATGGCCACCGCTGCTGCAATATATTTGCCCAGGTCGCGGTGCTTTATCACAATCTTCCTATCCTCGCAGTCGCGCAACAAAGGGAAAGCAAAGGGTTCGAAACCAAAATTGGCGGGGTCGTCTATGCCGTTGCTGTCAACGTCGAAAGATAACTCGCCCTTTATGTTCATATGGAAAGTACCCAACTCACCAAAGCGAACAACGCTGTTGCGTGTAAGAGCCTCGCGCAGTGCATCTATCTCGTTGTTCATCTTTCTGCCGGCATCCTCGTAAGTAAGCTGCTCGCGGTCTATGTACTCCGAAATGAGCAAAGCATCGTCTGCCTTTACCTGTGGGTTGAAACGCATAGTGCGGTAGGGGGGTGCAAAAACACGCTCCTCTACATTGTAGTGAGCAGGTACCTCATCGGCCAGGAATGCACCCATTCCCGGAATAATCACGCAGTTGTGTCGCGCAACCAGATACGATATGTATTTTATCAAATTTTCCACGTAGCAAAAATAATAAAAAAAGCTCTCTTGGCAATAGAATTATCAATAAAATTATGTGTAAATCTCTCTTTTAATCCACGCCTGTTGAGATAGCTGATAAAAAATTTGTGTATCTTCGCAGCGGTAAACGAATTGCACATATGTCACACCCTCGCAAAATGGAACTTCTTGCCCCGGCACGTAACGTGGAAACAGCTATTGCCGCCATAGACAGCGGTGCCGATGCCGTATATATAGGCGCAGCGCAGTTTGGTGCGCGACAGGCGGCCGGCAACACCGTGGAAGATATTGTACGCCTTGTCGAATATGCTCATATATTCGGCGTAAAGGTATATGTGACACTCAACACCATTCTCACCGACGAGGAGATTGAACCTGCCGAGCAACTTATAACCGAGCTTTACAATGCGGGGGTTGATGCCCTTATAGTGCAGGACTTTGCAATTACCAAAATGAACATCCCGCCCATACAGTTGCATTGCAGTACGCAAATGGATAACTGCACGGTGGAAAAGGTACGTTTCCTTGCGCAGACGGGCTTCCCGCGCGTGGTTCTTGCGCGTGAGCTCAGCCTGCAGCAGATAGCCGAAATACACAAGGCAGTGCCACACACCGAGCTCGAGGTCTTTGTTCACGGCGCATTGTGTGTGAGCTACAGCGGCCGTTGCTATGCATCGCAGCACTGTTTTGGGCGTAGTGCCAACCGTGGTGCTTGTGCGCAGTTCTGCCGCCTTCCCTTCACTCTTGTCGATGCCGATGGCAATGTTATCAAAAAGGATAAGCACCTGTTGTCGCTCAAGGATATGAACCGCAGCGCTATGCTCGAGGAGATGCTCGATGCCGGTGTCACATCCCTGAAAATAGAGGGCAGGCTCAAAGATTCCTCATACGTTAAGAACATAACGGCATACTATCGTCGTTGTCTCGACGATATCTTTGCCCGTCGCGCTTGTTACACACGTGCATCGTATGGTTCTGTAGCACCGCACTTTACCCCCTCGCCCGCAAAAAGTTTCAATCGCGGTTTCACCAACTACTTCCTCGATGGCAAGCGTGGCGATATAACATCGTTCGACACCCCGAAATCCATAGGCGAGTATGTGGGGCGTGTGAAATTTGTGTCGCGCAGTTTCTTTACCGTTACAGGCGGCACCTTCAATAATGGCGATGGGGCCTGTTTCATAGCCCCCGATGGCAAGTTGCAGGGCTTTCACATAAACAAAGCAGAGGGCAACAGAGTGTTCCCGCAAAATATGCCTGCGCTGCAGCCGGGCACCATCCTTTATCGCAATTACGACTGCGAGTTCGAACGCACACTCTCCCGCCCCCTCTCGCCGCGTCGTCTTTCCATCGCTCTTGAGTTTGCAGCCACCCCTGCAGGTTTTTCACTCACAGCCACCACCGAAAGCGGCATCACCTGTACGGTAGATGCTGCAATGGAAAAGGAGGAGGCACGTGCTCCGCAACAGGAAAATATAAACACCCAACTGAAAAAGTGGGGCAATACACCATTTGAGGCATCTTCAATAACTGTCGGTTATAGCGAAAATTGGTTTGTACCATCGTCATTGCTCTCCGATATGCGCCGCCGCTTGTGCGACACGCTTGTAGCCACACTGCGTAGCAGTCATCAGCGCGAACCTATGCAACCGATAGCAAAAGCTCCCTTTGTGAGCAAAACGATAGACTACACCGGCAACGTATCTAACAGCCTTGCACGTGCATTCTACACCGAACGTGGCGTGCAATCCGTGGCACCCGCATATGAACTGCAACCATCGGAAGGCTCGCCCATAATGTATTGCAAGCACTGCATAAAGTACTCTATGGGGTGGTGCACAAAAACAGGTGAAAAATCTCCTTACAAAGAACCCTACTATCTTGTGTCGGCCGACGGTCGCCGTTTCCGCCTCCATTTCAACTGCAAGGAGTGTATGATGACCGTTGTTGCCGACAAATAAAAAAGCTACATTCCGGGGGTGGGAATGTAGCTTATCCGAGTAAACGCTTTTACCCGTTCGGGTGTCGGCTTTCACAAGTGGACACTACCGCCAAATCTATTACTATGAAAAACACATAAATAGAACAAGCGGTAGAGCAAAAGGTTTGTCCTCAATAAGTTAAAAAAGTATAAAACGTGCTATCTGCCACAAATGCCCTTGTACTCGCAATAACTGCAGCGTTCCTTCTTGTCGGTGGGGGCAAAAGGCTTTTCGTCGTTGAAGATATCTTGCAGCACCTTTTCCAGACGAGCAAGAAAATCGCTCTTGAAATCGGCGGCATTTTCTATAGGCGTTCCATTTACATCAACAACGAAATCTTCGTGCAGCGCATCATCTTTTCTTATAATATATATAAGCTCGGGCACCACTTTGTGAATGTCAGCCTGTTTTACCCTCTCTATCCAATTGTAAAACTCGTGCTTGCTGTAGTCCTTACCGTCGTTCATCTGCTCTAAAACGGCCATCGAATAGAGCAATGCCTGGAAACGGTAACCGGCGCTGTCGCCCTCGTGCGCAAAAATTTCGTCGAGTGAGCTCTTCTTGTTTTGCAGTTTGTCCTTTCCTGTCTTGTAGTCTATGATATTGAGAGTGTCGTCTTTGGCATCAATGCGGTCGATTTTTCCACCAATGTTAATCTTAATCTCTTTACCCGAATTATTCTTGAAGGTGTAGGGGAACTGCACCAATTTTTCGCCACCGATATATGTGAACGGCGTGTGTGCCTTATCCATCTTAATGAGGCGTTGCATAAAGCGCAGCATCACCCTTTTGTTGATGAGTTGTTCGCCGTTATACACCGGTTTGTTGCCTTTTTTGAAGAACAGCTCCTCGTAGGCATCCTCTATATGCTTCAGCAGCAGTAGCGGGTTCTCTTCGTACTTTTGCAGGTCGCTTTTTTCTATCACCCCATTGCCTTTTGCCGTAATCTCCTTGTACATAAGCTCGGCAGCCAGGTGAAATATGTCGCCAAAATCGTTTGCCTCCAGTTCCGTGCTCACCTCGTTGAACTCCTTAATTCCCATAACGTAGTAGTAGAAGAACTTAAGCTCGCATTGCAGGTACTTGTTTATGCCCGATGGCGATATGGCATATGCACTCTTGCTTGTGTTAGTGTCGAATTTTTCGTTAAGTACCCGCATCACCCCTGCGCTCTTTTCCACAGCCTTGGGCTCAAAATAGATGTTTGTCTGCTCTGCTTCCAAATGCAGTCGTTTCACGTTATAAAGGTTTTCGCCAAGTATCTGCAGCAGATAACGCGAACACTCGCCCTTGTTCTTGCTCTCGGTGGAGCTGTTGTATACAACGGTTATATTCTCGGCTCTTTGCAACAGGCGATAGAAATAGTAGGCATATATGGAATCGCGATGTTCGCTCATCGTGAGCCCGAATGCTCGGCGCAGGTTGTACGGTATGAACGAATTGTCGTTGCTGCTCTTGGGCAGGTTGCCCTCGCTTGCAGCCAACACAATTATATTCTTGAAATCGAGATTACGTGTTTCAAGCAATCCCATAATCTGCAACCCCACAACAGGCTCGCCGTGGAAAGGCATACTCTGTTGCGACAAGATGCGCATAAGCAGGCTGCCCAGTGATGCTTGTTGCAGTTCAATCTCGCCCGTTTCCAGCAGCGCAAGCAGGCGCTGTGTCTGGTTGTGGGCCTTCAATAGAGCCTCGCAGAATAGCTCTTCGTAAAGGTCCTCCCCGATTTCTCCTATTTCGGTGCGGCTGTTGGCTATTGCATATATCAATGCCGCTATGTTGCCTATCCACTCGGTGTTGTTCGCGGGGCGGGCGAATGCAAGCGACAGTATCTCATCGCAGCATAGCTCCTCGGTGCTTGGGAAAAAGCGTTTTTCATCGAGCAGCCTTGCACGCAGTTCCATTGCATTGGGGCTGCTTTGTATGATGTACGGGTGTTTCAAAATCCTTTCTACCGCAGTGAGGGTGAATCTCTCCTGCCGTTTGTCGTATCCGCGGGTTTGCAACTCCACAAGCAATTTTACAAGGCTGAATACCGGTGTGTGCGAAATGGGGAATCCCATCGTTACATTAAGATGTTTCAAATCCCTGCCGTTGACCTTTGGGGGCAGCGTGTGCAACACCGACTCCAACATCGTTTCATCGCAAAGCACAATGGCCGTTTCAATCTCCTTCTCACCCAAATTCCCGTTCAGCCATTGCGGAATGTAGCGTGTTTGTATATTGTCGCTGCTTGCCGAAACGAATGTGACATTCTTCTCCTTTGCCAGGTTGTTGAATATGTCGCCATCCAAGGCATTGGGGTAGCGCTGCAGGTTCATACGCATAAAATGGCCTGCCTCGTGCTGCCCGTTATGGGTATAGTGCTTGTCGTAATCCCAGTAGAAGAGCGCTTTCCCCTCCTTCTTTATGATATTGAAAAGTTCCCTTTCGGCTCCGTTCAAAGCATTGAATCCCACAAACACATATTTGTCGTATGGCAGGTTCAGCCCCTCCTCCTTTTCAATGACATCGCGGTAGAGCATTCCCTCGTATGCAAGATTCTCGTTGCGGAGAATCTCCTTGAATTTTGTGTAGATGGGGTAGAGCACCTCCCAGGTGTTTTTGAACTTATTCTTGAGCTCGCTCTTTTTCTCGGGAGCAAAATTGGTGAAGAATTGCTGCACCGCCTTCTGCTGTTCGTCGTTTAGGATATCTTTTGCTGTGCCCAATTTGTGCAAATCCTCAATGTTGGCAAATAGCTGCTTGGCATTGGCAAGGTTCTTGTCTACATCGTCAAAGTCCTTTATAAGCATCTCGCCCCAATAGTAGAACTTGTCGAGGCTTTCGTTGCTGCCTGTCTGTTGCATATACACCTTGTGCAGTTTGCTCACAAGCAGCACCGAATCGGCAACCACGCTCTCCGAGCACTCTTCGAACAGTTCACTGATGGTAATGCAGGCGGGGCTCCACACGGCTCCTTCGCCTATCTTTTCGAGCAGATATTCGTTGAAAAACAGGCCCGCACGTTTATTGGGGAACACCATTGCCACCCCTTCGAAATTTCCATTCAAACGGGTATATAAATCATCGGTTACAATCTTCAAGAACGGTTCCATAGCTTCTTAAAATTCTTCGGTTTCAGCATCAATTATCTCATCTCTGTCCACATACCACACATAGCCCTTTATGCTTGTGTATCCAATCTTTGCAAGCAGGTTCATATAATCCCGCACCTGCTCGCAATGCTTTTTCCTCTTCTTTGCAAATTTATAATCCACCACAATAACGTTGTCGTTGTCTATCATCACGCGGTCGGGGCGGTATGTGTTTTTCTCCTCTTTATAATCTTTGCACAATATGGCACACTCGTTGAACAGTTTGTATCGGCCGCTGAACCAATCCTGCGCCTGAGGCAGTTGCAATGCTTTTTCAAGTTTGCTTTTTATGTAATTCTTCTCTTTCTCGGTAGATATAAGCCCCTCTAAAAGCAGTTTGTTGAGCTGGCGTGGCAGTTCGTTGCCGGTAGCCATTTTGGCAAGTATGCTGTGCATAAGCTCGCCTCTTGCAATCGATTCGTAAACTCTTTTCTCCTTTTTGTCCGACACCAGGAAACGTGCCAGCTCGCGCGACTGCTTGAATGTGAGGCGGTTGCCGTAGCTGCAAAATTCCTGCATCTGCTTCTCCTCGCTATCCACGATGAAGGGGTTGTTTGTAATCTCCTTTTCCTCTTCTTCGGCAAGGCATATTTCGCCATACGTGTATATGCCGCTGTCGGCATCGTATGAGGAGTTGTTTAGTGCGGTGAGGGCGGGAATGGTGCTTGCAACCAATTTCGACAGTGTACTCAGCCCATCGCCCTTTCCCTTTTCTATGAAAATCACAAGGTTCCTCTTGGCTCGGGTAGTGGCCACGTATAGCAGGTTCAGGTTATCTACAATCTGGAACAGGTACTCGTGGTTGTAGTGCTTTTCATATATCGACTCCAGCATCAGCTTCTTGTTGGTTACAGGTATAAGGCTCAATGTGTTAAACGGTTCTATCTCCGAGTCGCACCATAGCGTGCCACCGCCTTTTCCCGTCAATTCCCAGTTGCAGAATGGGATAATTACCGTGCCGAACTCCAAGCCTTTGGATGCGTGAATGGTCATAATGGTAACACTGTCGCTGCCTGCTGCGGGTATCGTTTCGTCGCATAAACCGTTTTCCCAAGCCTCCAGAAAGCCTTTGATATCCGATGCCTTGTTGTTTATGCACTCCGATGCCTTGTCGAGGAATGTGAACAGGTAGGCTCCCTCACTCTCTATTTTGTCTATATTCAGAACTGAAATAAGTTTCTCTATAAGCTCATATATGGGCAAACCTATGAGTGTGGGCATCAGTTCCAGATACTCTTGAGGCAGGAAACGTGGGAACTCCTTCTTGTCGATACATATATCGGAAATATCCTCGGCCTTTTTTAGCAATTTGTTGTAGAGGGAAACAAATGTGGTGAGGTTTACATCGTCGTTGGGGGTGTATATGTGGCGCATTGCAGCAATTATCAACTGCACGGCCATAGATGCCGATAGTTTGTATGCCTCGTGCGAAACAATCTTGCGATTGGGAAATTCCTGCTTGAACGCCTCCACTATCATAGGAATAACGCTCTTGCCGCGCACCAATATGGCAATGTCGCCTGCGGGGATGTTCTGCTCCTCTATGAAATTATGCAGAGTACTCATAAGCGGTGTGACAGCCTCTTGGCCCATATTGCCGCGCGAGTTCTGCTTGACAATCTCCCTTATCTGCACGTAACCCTCATCTTTTCTCTTTTCGGGCACAGCCTGCTCCACATCGCCATATGCCCTTTGCAGGCTCTTGAGACCTGCTCCCAAATGGTTGTGGAACGTGGCCGAAATATTTTTCACGGCACTGCTGAAGAGCATATTGTTGAATGCCACTATGCGGCGCGTGCTTCGGTAATTGGTCGATTTGTAGGTGTATGGGCCATCGGTTACATCCTGCGACACAATATCTATTGTTTCGGGGTGATAACTCTCTATGCTGTTCATAATATCCCAGTCGCTGTTTCTCCAGCGATAAATAGACTGCTTCACATCGCCCACAATAAGATTGTAGTTGCCACGCGCAATAACCTCGTCCAGCAGAATCTTGAAGCACTCCCATTGCAATTTCGATGTGTCCTGGAATTCGTCAATGAATATGTGGTTTATCTCCGTGCCTATCTTCTCAAAAATAAACGATGTGCTGTCGGTAATCATTCGGCTCAGGAAGTAGGTGGTTTCGGCAAGCAGAAAGCGGTTCTCTCGCTCATTCTCCTCCTTCAGTGTTTTTGCTATGTTGTTGAGCAATCGAAGCCTGTGGAACATTTCAAGCGACAGCACGCAGCTGTTATACAGCCTGTATTCGCCGTTTTCAATCTGCTTCAATTCTTGCAGCAATGTTACAATAAGGTCGTTTATTGCAGGGTATGTTGTCAGTTTCCCCTTGTCGACGGTTCCATTGACAATCTTGTCAATAACCGCCGATTTTATGAATTTGCCATCCTTGAATTCAAACCCGTTCATAAGGTTGAAGTATTTCCATACGCCGGTGCTTCTCCCAAAAAAATCATCCTCGCACATTCCGGTGGTTGCTGCGGCAAATCTTGCATATATATCGTTTACTCTGTTGTTTATGGCATCGCAGCAAGCCTTTTTAAGGCTCTCAATTTCGGCACGGAAGCGTTTCAGCAATGCGCCGTTTTCGGCATCAATCTCCTCGCGCAGCTTGTCACCGCGTTGCTGGTACTCCTCCTGCAACAGCTGCTTTGCAAATGCTTTTATGGCCCACGCTACCTTCCAGCTCTTGTTGCTGTCGAGCTTGTCGTCAATGTAGCTTATAATCTGCTCCATTTCGTCCGACTCCTTTTCCAGCCTTTTTATATACACATCCACCGCCTCGTCGAGCAACTCCTCACCGTTGAGCAAAAATTCCACATCGCCATTTAGCTCAAGCTCTTTGGCAAGGCTGCGCAGCACCGATTGGAAAAACGCATCAATCGTCTGTATGCGAAAATGCCCATAGTCGTGCAGAATAAGGTTCAGTGCAGTGCGTGCTTGCCGGCTTATCTCCTCGCGGCTCATAGTGGGGTATGCCTCCTGCATCTTCTTCATATATCCTTCGGATGCGGGCAGCCCGTATGCAATGCCATACAGTTGGCTCAAAATGCGCTCCTTCATCTCGCCTGTGGCCTTGTTTGTGAATGTAACGGCCAGAATATGCCTGTATGCCTCGGGCGATTTTATAAGCAATGTAATATATTTGACAGCCAGTGTAAATGTCTTTCCCGAACCGGCCGACGCTCTGTAAACCTCTAAATTCTTTCTGCTCTCCATAGTTCCTTTGTAATTGTGCAGCTGCTTAAATCTCTTTGCTAATTTACAAATAAACCGCCAAAGTCACGCACTGATATATGGAATAAATTATGCCGGCATTGCAGAATATTTGCCGTGCGCCTCTTCTGTAATTTCAAAACTCGCACAATTACGATAAAAAGCAATGCGCAGTATCCTCTTTTCGATAAATTTAACCTACCTTTGCATTGTCATTAGAAATAATATGGCCGCAGGGCCGCAAAAATACACATTATGTCAAAATATATAGTAGAAGACCCCCGCAAGGTTACAACCCACCGTTTCATCGAGATGAAACAGAAGGGGGAAAAGATTGCAATGCTCACAGCCTATGACTACACCACGGCTATGCTCATCGACGGTGCCGGTGTAGATGCTATTTTGGTGGGTGATTCTGCATCGAACGTTATGGCCGGTAATGTAACGACACTCCCCATAACACTCGACCAGATGATATATCACGCAAAGTCGGTGGTGCGCGGTGTGAAGCGTGCTTTGGTGGTAGTGGATATGCCGTTTGGTACTTATCAGGTGAATGCCGACGAGGCGGTGAAGAACGCCATACGCATAATGAAGGAGAGCCACGCCGATGCTCTTAAACTTGAGGGCGGCGAGGAGATTCTTCCCTCGGTGCGCAAGATTCTCGATGCGGGCATACCCATTATGGGCCACCTGGGCCTCACTCCCCAGAGTATAAATAAATTCGGCACATACTCGGTGCGTGCAAAGAGCGACGAAGAGGCCGAGAAACTGCGCCGCGATGCACTCCTGTTGCAAGAGGCAGGTTGCTTCGCCCTCGTTCTTGAAAAAATTCCCGCAGCGCTTGGCAGCGAGGTGGCTCGCAGCCTCGAGATTCCCGTTATAGGCATTGGTGCCGGTGGGGCAGTGGATGGCCAGGTGCTTGTATATGCCGATATGCTTGGTATGACAGCCGATTTCACTCCCCGTTTCCTTCGTCGTTATGCCAACCTGCATACTATCATTACCGATGCCGTGGGCAACTACGTGGGCGATGTAAAGGCATCCGATTTCCCCAATGAAAAAGAGCAGTATTGATATAACACATCTATACCTTATTATATAAATAAACGTCAACGCTTTGCAGCGTTGACGTTTATTTATATGGGAATTGTTGTAATTATTCCACAATATCGCTCTCCTCGTCACTCTCAAAATCATTGCCCTCTTCTTCAATGGCATTGATTATCTCGTTCAGAGTACCGGGGTTGGTACGCACCTCCTGTATTTGCAAAAGCATATCATACAAATGGTTATTGTCGCGGTCTATCAGTTTGCTTGGCACGGCGGCTATGAGCGATGAAAACTCGTTGTTGTCGAACAGGTCGCTGTACTGTACAAGCAGGAATATACCCACCATATTGTTGATGTTCTTGCGTATAACCTCCTGAATGTATGTCATAGCATCGCGTTGTGCCTTGTAACAGCTGTTGCTCAGTTCGGCTTTCCTCTCGTCGGTGAGGGTGGTGTCGCGGTACAATGTATCCTGGTACTGCAACATCTCCACCACATACCTTTCAAGCTCATCCTCAACCTCAATGTTAAGGTCGTTGGTGGGCGAGCCTGTGATGTGGCTGCCTGCGGCTGTTATGTCGGCATCTATGTTGCCCGGCTCAAGAAAGAACATTGCATATATTGGTTCGTCGCCCTCCTCGTAGCCTATGTAGTAGATTTTGCAACCATCTACCTCACCTTCGAACAGGAATTTCCCATCCTTTATTACAGTTTTGTCGGTGGTTTTGAAATCTTGTCCATCGTATGAGTAGCCCAAAATGACGGTGTCGCCCTCCTGTGCTCCCTCAATGGTGCCCTCAACCTTATATGCGGTCGACTGGCAGGCCCACAACGCAATAGCGGCAATAATAAATGCAAATATCTTTTTCATACAGATAATAACGTATTAGCAGATATATTGTTTGCTGATAGACTGGTTATTGAGCACGCACTCGATGGCCTCGGCAAAAACGCGGGCGATGGACAACTGTTTCACTTTGGGACAACCACGGTCATAGGGGATGCTGTTTGTGAAAACAATCTCCTCCATTGACGACTCGCGTACACGCTCCGATGCGTTACCCGACATAATGCAGTGCGATGCAATGGCGCGAACCGATTTTGCACCGTTCTCCATCATAAGGTTTGCCGCCTTTGAAATGGTACCTGCTGTATCCACGATATCATCTACAAGAATAACATTCTTGTCCTTTACATCACCAATAATCTGCATACTCTCAACCACGTTGGCCTTTGCGCGTGTCTTGTGGCAGAGTACCAGGGGCACACCAAGACATTTCGAATATGCGCTGGCACGTTTTGAACCGCCCACGTCGGGTGTGGCAATTACAAGGTCGTCGAGTTTCAATGAGTTAATGTAGGGAACGAATACCATTGATGCATAAAGGTGGTCAACGGGAATGTCGAAAAATCCCTGAATCTGGTCGGCGTGCAAGTCCATAGTGATGATACGGCTCACACCTGCAACGCTCAATAGGTCGGCAACCAATTTGGCACCGATAGAAACACGGGGCTTGTCTTTACGATCCTGACGGGCCCAACCAAAGTAGGGCATCACAGCCACGATGCTCTTTGCCGAAGCACGCTTTGCAGCATCAACCATCAACAGCAACTCCATAAGGTTGTCCGAATTGGGGAATGTAGATTGTACCAGGAATACATTCTTTCCACGGATAGACTCCTCGTAAGATACAGCAAACTCACCATCGGCAAAGTAGGTTGTATTCATCTGACCGAGTTCACAACCCAACTCTTTGCAAATCTCTTCAGCAAGGTAACGCGATTTTGTACCTGCAAACACCATGTAAGGGGTATTGTTCATAACGCAGCTAATTAAATGTTTTTTGTTATTTATTTTGTTTTTTCTCTATTCAAAGTTTGTCAACCACCTTTTTCAGTTTCAAAAAGCGGTTTACAAGTTCGGTGTAGTCGGTAGAGCGGCACGAGTCGAAATTTGCCCACAGCTGCTCGTCGAGAATCACACCGCCAAAACCATATGCAGGCAGGCGTTTGAGGTTCGCCTCGTCAATGTTTCCGAATGCCCAGGTCTTTTTGTTTATCATCTTCTTGCCTATTTCGTTGAGCTCGGCACTCTGGTAGAATGTGCGCCCAAGCGGCCCGAAGCATACGATGTCATATGTCTCGCGCAACTCTTTCAGCTCCTTGAGGTTGTGGGCATAACCCACCAACTTGCCCTTTTCGTCGCCCATAGGAGGGTTCGACGTGAGCGAAAAGAGTGTACCGGCCAGGTTATACTCTTGCATAAGACGGCCGTTGCAGGAAAATATTTTTTTGTGATACTTTTTGGGGATAAGGCCCAGCAACCTCTCAATGAATTGAGGGTGTGGGTATGATCTGTAAAGAAAGAGATAGTCGAGCCCTTCATCGAACAGGCGTGTTATTATCTTGTCCTCCTCAACAAAAAAAACGGGTTTTGTGGCTACAGCCAGTTTCATATCTTTAGTGGTAATGTTTGTGTTTCATACTATAATACGTTGCAAATTTAATACATTTTATCATAATCACCGCCAATAAAAATAACAATTATTCTTTTATTTTAATTATTACTCAATAAAACCTCTGTTTTGCTCCTTTTCTAAAACAAATCGGCCTCTTTTTATGTTCTAAAACTATAACCCCAAAACAGATGTAATTATGGCAAAAGAGAGTGTCTTGATATTGCGGCAACGCATAGATTTACCCAATTTGCTCGACCAATTGAATGCAGCCCTCAGCGAGGAGTGGCTTGCCTTCTACCAATATTGGGTGGCAAGTTTTGTGGTCGAGGGTGCGATGCGTGCCGATGTGCAACGTGAATTCGAGGAACACGCGTTGCAGGAGTATAATCACGCCAAGTTGTTGGCCGACAGAATAATACAACTGGAAGGTGTGCCTGTCCTGAATCCCGCGCAGTGGACTATGCTTGCCCGCTGCAAATACTCGCCACCGTTGAAAAGCGATGTAATCACCCTTCTCAAAGAGAACATAGCCGCAGAGCGTTGTGCCGTCATACGTTACGAGGAGATAGCCACCTTTACCAACAACATCGACTACACCACCTGCGATATAGCCAAGCGCATTATGGCCGAAGAGGAGGAACACGAACAGGATTTGCAGGATTGCCTGCGCGATGTGGAGTGGATAGTGCAATCATCGGCGGTAAAAGTATAGCAGAAACGGCTTGGGCGCGCCCAAGCCGTTTCTGCTGCAATATTACTCCTCGTCTAAAAATCTTTTTGTTATTGGGTGATACTCCTCTATGCGGCGGTCGCGCAGGAACGGCCACCACTGGCGCACCTCCTCGCTGCGTTTGAGGCTCACCTCAACCACCTCTATCTGCTCTTCCTCACCAAAATGGGCTATGAATTCGCCCTGTGGGCCGGCAATGAAACTGTGTCCCCAGAACTGTATGCCGCGTGTCTGGCCCGACGGGTCGGGCTCGTGTCCGCAGCGGTTCACTGCAATCACCGGCAGGCCGTTGGCCACGGCGTGCCCGCGCTGCACGGTTTGCCAGGCACCAAGCTGTCGGCCTTTCTCCTCGTCGGTGTCGCTGCTCTCCCAGCCGATGGCAGTGGGGTAGATAAGCAGGTCGGCACCACGCAACGCCATAAGGCGGGCTCCCTCGGGGTACCATTGGTCCCAGCACACCTGCACGCCCAATGTGCCGATGCTTGTCTTTATGGGGCGGAACCCTATGTCGCCCGGTGTGAAATAGAATTTTTCGTAATATGCAGGGTCATCGGGGATATGCATCTTGCGATATTTTCCGGCAATGGTTCCGTCGCTGTCGAAAACCACGGCGGTGTTGTGGTACAACCCTTTGGCACGGGCTTCAAACAGCGATGTCACAAGCACCACCTTGCATTCGGCCGCCACGCTGCCGTAAAACTCCGTCGATGGGCCGGGGATGGGCTCGGCATACGAGAAGTTCGCGGTCGACTCCACCTGGCAAAAGTATGGCGAGTTGTGCAACTCCTGCAGCACCACCAACTGTGCCCCCTGCTGTGCCGTTTTGCGTATTGCCGCAGCAAGTTTCTCTTTGTTCTTCTCAATGTTCTCTCCAATGGAGAGCTGTATTACTCCAACTTTTATCTTGTCCATTGTTAAATATTATCGGGTGAAGGGTATTGCATAGTAACGCAATGCAGCGAACCGTGCTGCTTTATGAGCGGGCGGCAATCAACTCCCACAATCTCCTTGTCGGGGAATGCTTTCTTCAGCACCTCGGCAGCCTTGGCATCATTGTCGGGTTGTGCATATGTGGGGTAGAGCACGGCATCGTTCATAATGAGGAAATTGGCATATGTGGCAGGCAGGCGCAAACCCTCCTCGTCATATATGGGCCTGGGCGATGGCAGTGCAAGCAGGCGATAGGGCAGGCCGCTTGCGGTGCGGAATTCCTGTAACTGCCCTTCCATCAAGGAGAGGTCGTTATACTGCTCCGGGTCATCCTTGTCTGCCGCCATATATATAATGGTGTCGTTAGGCGCAAAGCGGGCTATTGTGTCTATGTGCCCGTCGGTGTCGTCGCCCACGAGGTTGCCGTGGTCGAGCCACAGAACACGGTCGCAGTGCAATTTGTCGCGTAAAAGGGATTCCAGGTTGCGCTTCATCATCGAGTTCCTGTTGGGTGCAAGCAGGCAGTGCGATGTGGTGAGCAATGTGCCCTTTCCGTCGCTTTCTACTGAACCGCCTTCGAGTACCCATATGTTTTCGTCGATGTATTCTCCCTTGAGTATTCCCGATGCATACAGATGCTTGTTTATGGCATTGTCGTGCCCTGCCTCATATTTCTTTCCCCAACCGTTGAAGCAGAAATCCACGTAGCGGGGCTTTCCGTCCTTCTTGCCAAGCAGAGTGATGAAGCCGTGGTCGCGTGCCCAGGTGTCGTTGGTAAGACACGAGAATACGATGATATTCTCCATTGTGGCACCGCCATTTTTCAGCAGCAGTTCCACCCATTTCTTCTGGGGGGTTATCACAAGCAGCTTTTGTCGTTGGCTTATGGCCTTGGCTATTTCTATGAAGCAGTCGGTGACCTCCTCCAGCATATAGTTCCAGTCGCTGTTGCAGTGCGGCCAAGTGAGCTGTACAAAATTTTGCTTGTGCCACTCGGCCGGAAAATATAACTCTTGTTGCTTGCTCATTTATACTTTTCTTTTTCTGTCGAAGAAGGGATTTTTAGAAGATGCGCTCACGGGAATGGCAATTATGAAGTTGCAACCATCCATCCAACCAAGTTGCTTGGCTGCATAGCCGGCCGAGTACATAACGCGTGTGTCGAGGCGCCAGTCGGCCGCGGTTGCACAAGCCGAGCCCACTGCAATACCCACGTCTATGGTGTTCATTGCGCAGGGGATGCCTGCTGGGCGGCTGTCGCAAGTGGGGCACCCGCAATAGGCACAATTAAGGCCCATAGGCTCCTCGTGCGAGCCTATCAATACAATGGCATCGGCCGAAAGGATATTGCCCGCATCGCGCAACAAACCGCCGCGGCCAAGTCGCTCGCCTATGGCATTGAGTTCATCGCTGAGCTTTTGTATGTCTTCATCGGTAACAAGAGCCACCTCTATTATATCAACTCCCTTTGCTTTAGGCGCTGTGCGTGCAGCTGTCATCATCTGCATAGCAGCCTCAATTACGTGTTTGCGGCGTATGTCGCGTTCATTGTATATCATAGCTTGTAATGTTTAATATCTTTGCGAAGATAAACAAAAAAAACGAGAGCATCTTATATGAATTGAAATTTTATGCGGTAAATGCGCTTTATTATGGGTTTATTATTTGTTGTGGTAGAGTGTGTAACCATTCAAACTCCCCCAAAAAGTGTGAAAATGTAAAATTCTGTGTCGATAAAACTTTTTTTGCAATGGTAGTTTTTTGTAACTTTGCACCTTGTGCGAAAACAGCCTGCACTCGCTTTTACAATACCTCGCCAATGAGAACGATATTAAAAAATATTTTACTTTTTGCCATCATCCTGTCGGTAGCCTCGTGCAGTAGTTTCAAGGCTATCGAGCGAGGGCACACTCTTCATTCCGACGAGGCATTCAAAACCTATCTGCAAAACGAGAATATCGAAATCACCCAAAACAATGATGTGGAACTCCTCAATGGTGCCCACGCCAAATTCGCCGATATGTTCGGCGCCATTAAGGAGGCCAAGCATCACATCCACCTCGAATATTTCAATTTCCGCAACGATTCCATAAACAAGGTGCTCATTACGCTGCTTGCCCAAAAGGCAAAGGAGGGCGTGGAGGTGCGTGCGCTTTTCGATGCATTCGGCAATATGTCCAACAATAAACCGCTCAAAAAAGAGCATATCGAAGCCATACGTGCGCAAGGGATAGAGCTTGTGAAATTCGATCCCATAAACTTCCCCTGGGTGAACCATTCTGTATCGCGCGACCATCGCAAGATAGTGGTTATAGACGGCCTTGTGGCCTATACAGGTGGCATAAACGTTGCCGATTACTACCTCACCGGCATCGAAGGGATAGGCAAGTGGCGCGACATACATACCCGTGTGGAGGGTGCTGCCGTAGCCAAGTTGCAGGATATATTTCTTGCTATGTGGAACCGCGAAACAGGGCAGCAGATAGGCGGTTATAAATACTACCCGCAGCCTGCCGATGCAGGTGATGCCGCTGTGGCCGTTGTCGACCGCTGGCCGGGTAAAAATCCCAAACAGATGCGCCAAGTATATGCCAATGCCATAAATGCCGCCAAAGACCGCGTCACAATAGTGAGCCCATATTTTGTGCCGCTTAGGGTGATTAGGAAGGCAATAAACAAGGCACTCGAAGATGGCGTGAAGGTTAATATTATGCTCACCGCCGAGGGCGACATTCCGCTTGTGCCCGACGGTGTGTGGCGCATAGGCTACAAGTTTATGAAGCGCGGTGCCAATGTGTATATGTACAACGGCGGTTTCAATCACTCGAAAGTAATGTGCGTGGATGATTCCTATATGACCGTGGGCTCCACCAACCTCAACAGTCGCAGCCTGCGTTACGACTACGAAACCAATATCTTTGTATTCGACAAGCAGGATACCCGTGACCTCTACGATATTCTTGCCCAAGACAAAAAAGAGAGTTTCCTTCTCACAAAGGAGATATACAAGGAGCGCTCCTGGTGGCGCCGTTTATGCGGTTTCTTTGTGGAACTGCTGACACCCATTATGTAAGATTAAAGGCTGCCGCGGCAGCCTTTAATCTTACATAATGTTATTCAAATTCCAATGCACCGAAAAACTCCGGGCGGTGGAAACTCGGCTCTTTCCACTCGATTGGCGCCCACGATATGAAATGCGGGGTGGGCAGCTCATCGCCACATTTATAAAGGTTGCAACTCATCTTCTTGCCATCCCAGTTCTCTACACCGCTGCGGAACAAGGCGCTTGCGGGGATTACCTCAATCACGCTCCAGCTATGTTCGCCCTTGCGTAACGGGAAACACTCTGTGCCAAGCGACGGGTGGCGCTCAACGCTGTCGATAACACCCATAGGAGCCGACTCCTTTGGCTCACCGGCAGGGTGCCACGCAAGCAATAATTTGCCTGTGCAGGTGCACTCGAAGTTGTAGTAATCCATATTGCCCTCGGGCGACACAAAGAACTCCACGCAGGGGTCGGTCCAGGTTCTTCCCTGGTCCTCGGCTACCGCAGCCTGTATATCCTTTTCGGTAACGTCGAATTTTATATACAGTCTGTCGCTGCTGTGGAACAGCTTAGCCTCCACCTTGGGAGTGTAGGGAAACTCAGCAGGCCAGTTGCAGCAATCCACTGCGTGCCCCTCAACCAATGCAAATGCCTTTTCAATATCACTCACATTATTTGTCGCAGGTACTATTTTGGGTACAAAAATCTTTTTCATTGTTATGCTTTTTTTGTTTTACGTTTGGGCGAAGATAAACCTTTTATTTGAAAAACCGCGAGGCGGGAAGAAAATATTATGGAATTTAAACTATTTTTGCATAGAGTAATACCCAAACCGTTATGCCCATAATAGAGATAACATCGCTTGCAGCGGCAGGTCTGGAGCCATACAGCGCCCTCACCGATGCGCAGTTGCGCAATAATGCCCATATCTTCATAGCCGAGAGCCCCAAAGTGATAGAACGCGCTCTCGATGCAGGCTTCCGTCCCCTGTCGCTTTTGTGCGAGCGCAAGCATATAGCCGGCGATGCTGCCGCCATAATAGCCCGCTGTGGCGATATACCTGTTTACACAGGCGAGCGCTCCCTGCTTGCCTCGCTCACTGGTTACACGCTCACCCGCGGCGTGCTATGTGCAATGCAACGCTCCACACAGCCCACGGTGTGCGATGTGTGCCGCGGCGCACGCAGGGTGGTGGTTATCGACGGGGTGGTAGATACCACAAATGTCGGTGCCATCTTCCGCTCGGCGGCAGCGCTGGGCATAGACGCGGTGCTGCTCACACCACAATCGTGCGATCCTCTCAACCGTCGTGCAGTGCGTGTGTCGATGTGCTCGGTGTTTCTCGTTCCCTGGACTTGGCTGCCTGCTCCGGTGAGTTCGCTCAAGGAGCTTGGTTTCCGCACTGCGGCAATGGCCCTCACCGACAAATCCGTGTCGATAGACAACGACCAACTTGTAAACGAAGAAAAACTGGCAATAATAATGGGTAACGAAGGCGATGGCCTTGCCGCCGATGTAATTTCGGCTGCCGACTATGTGGTGCGCATACCTATGGCCTACGGAGTAGATTCCTTAAATGTGGCAGCGGCTGCTGCGGTTGCCTTCTGGCAATTGAGGGCAAGGTGATGCCTCTTCAAAGATTTTCATTCTTGTTGTAACAAATATGTAAAATCTCCGTCATATAGAAAAACGTTGAAAAATGAAACAGGGCAATTCGCGAATTGCCCTGTTTGCTTATCAACTAACACTCAACGGTCTGCTTTTCTGCAATCGTTACCCTGTCGCCACTGAAAACGTTCAGCCCCAATCGCTTCATAATGTGTGCGATGGCCTTCTGTGCTCTCACGGAATTTCCGGCAGCGTCTATTGGCGGCGAAAAAGCGGCAATACCAAAGGCTCCGGGGAGAACACCCAAGATACCGCCGCCCACGCCAGTTTTTGCAGGGATTCCCGTGCTGAAAAGCCAATCGCCCGTCTTTTCGTAGAACCCCACGGTGGCTATCATCGAAACAATTTTGTTTGTCAGTTGCCGTGGAAAAACCTCTCTCCTGGTTACAGGATTCACGCCGCTGCCGGCTATGGTGCCCGCAAAAACCGCGAGTTGGCTTGTTGTAACTCCCAAAGAGCATTGGCGCGTGTACAGGTCGAGCGACATCTCAGGCTCATCATATATGCGGTTGTAGCTCTTCAGAAGCCAAGCTATTGCACGGTTGTTGTGGTTGCTCACGCTCTCCGATTTGTAAAGCTCGTCTATAAGCGGGAGATGGCTGCCACACAATTCATCAATATTGTGCTGTATATTCTCCCATTTGAGGCGCTCGTCACCCACGGGGCGCACCATACTGACAGCGGCAATGGCTCCTGCATTTACCAATGGAGTAGAAGGGTGGTCTTTCTCCAACAGTAGAGCCATTATTGAGTTGAAAGGCAGTCCGGTGGCGTCGGCACCTATCATATCCATTATGGTGTTTGCACCATAATCCTTTAGCACCAATAATGCTGTTGCTACTTTGGAAACAGACTCAATACCAAAGCGGTAGCTGCTGTCGCCGGCCTCAATAATTTCGCCATCGGGCAAGCATACTGCTATTGCAAACAACTCACTGTCGATATGTGCAAGATAGGGAATGTAATGGGCGTTTCGCCCGCTTTTTTCATTCCTGAAGCGCTCGTAAGCCTCATTTACCGCAGCACGCAGTTCCTCTTTTGTAATCCTTCTCTCCATAGCTGTATATTATTTTCCGGTGTGGGTATATACCGTTCCTTTAACTTTGATGTTACTCTCTATTGCAATGCGCGAGGGGGTGGGGTATTGCAGTTTGTCGAGCTCGGCAACGGCTGCGGCAATGTCCGACAACAACTGGTCGGCCATATCGCGGCTGAATCCGTTGCGCACCACAAGACGCATCACAATGGTCTTTTCCAGTTTTGCAGGCAGCGTGTAGGCCGGTACCATCCAGCCGTTCTGCTTCAGCTTGTCCTGCAGGTCGTAAAGAGTCCATTTCCCTCTCTTCATATACTCCTCCTTCATCTCCCAGATGAACAGCGGGTTGGTAACCTCGTCGCTGTAGTTGCGGAAGGGCTTCATCTTGCCTATCTCGTTATGCAGATATTTGGTAATCTCCATAGAATTGTGCTGTATGGCCTTGTAGCCCTCGAAACCGAGCCTTATAAATTGGTAGTACTGTCCCAGAATCTGTGCTGCGGGGCGCGAGAAGTTAAGGCCCACCTGTGTCACATCGGCGCCAAGGTAGTTTACACTGAACGACATAGAGTCGGGCAAGTATTTCTTATCCTTCCACACAACCCAACCTACACCGGGATAAACAAGGCCGTATTTGTGGCCGCTGGTGCTTATCGAGAGCACCCATTTGAGGCGGAAATCCCACTCCTTTTGGGGCTCCAGGAATGGCAGAATGAAACCTCCCGATGCTGCATCTACGTGAATGGGAATTTCGTAGCCCGTCTTTTTGTTATACTCGTCGAGCGCATCGTTCAGCGCCTTCACATCGTCGTTAAGACCGGTCCAGGTTACGCCCTGGATGGGTACCACACATATAGTGTTTTCGTCGCACATTGCGATAGCCTCCTGCGGGCACAGAGTGAGTTTTTCCGTTGTGAGGGGCACGGTGCGCATCTCAATCTGCCATAGTTGGGCAAATTTCTCCCACACCACCTGATAGCCCGACGAAATCACAAAGTTGGGTTTGTCGCAAGGCTTGCCCTCGGCCTGGCGGCGTTTCTTCCAGCGTTGCCAGGCTGCCACACCGCCCAGCATACAGGCCTCGCTTGAACCTATGCCAAGCGCTCCGGCTTTCCATTTGGCCTTTTCGGGTGTGTTCCACAAGTTTGCAATAATATTTATGCACTTTGCACACATTACGGCTATGCGTGGGTACTCCGTCTCGTCGATGTAGTTTATTGCAATGGCATCGTTCATCAATTTGGTGGCATAGGAGTCCATATATGTTGTGACAAACGTGGCAAGGTTCAGCCTGGGCTGTGTCTGCGCATAAGTTTCGTCCTTTACCATCTGATATGCAATTTCGGGTGTAGTGGGTTTTTGGGGAATCTTGTCGGTGGGTGCCGATTTCAACATCTCCTGCGAACCGAATACCGATGTCGTTACACCGGTCTCCTGTAAATCTTCTTTCTGTTTCATATTTCTAAAGTTTAGGTGAGTAAAAAGTCCTTTCACAGCTATTAAACGCCCATATAAGGCACCCTGTTCGCGCTTTTACTTTTTTTATGTTTTCACATTCTTCTGAACAAAATTGCCATAGGGTTTGTTGCCCGTAGAGAAACAAACAATTTTTATTATGAAAATAGAAACAGGAAAAGGGTACATTACCCTATGGGCGCTTGTGGGCGTGTGGTCCATTTCGGCACTTACTTCGCTCCCCGGCCTTGCCGTGTCGCCCATACTTGGCGATTTGTCAAGTATTTTCAAAACTGCAACCGAGTTCGACATTCAGATGCTCACCTCGCTTCCGTCACTCCTTATCATACCGTTTATATTGTTGTCCGGCAGGTTGAGTGCCGGCGTTGGTTATCTGCGCCTGCTGGTTACAGGGCTTGCGCTCTTTCTTGTTTGCGGTGTGCTCTATCTCCTTTGCTCCACTATCACCCAACTCATTGTGGTTAGCGTGTTGCTGGGTGTTGGCGCTGGTATAATCACTCCTCTCTCCACCTCACTCATCACCCGCTTCTTTACCGGTGAGTATCGTACACGGCAGTTTGGTTACAGTTCGGCTATAAATAATCTTTCTCTTGTGGCTGCAACCGCCATTACCGGTTATCTTGCTGAGGTTCAGTGGCGTTTACCTTTTTTAGTCTATTTATTGCCAATAGTTTCGCTCTTTCTTGTGGGTAATATAAAGAGTGCCGAAGTTACATCGCCCACCGCCCCCGAGGGTGTGAAACAGGGTGGTGCGCTCCTCACAAAAGGAATAGATTACCCGCCGCTCATACGCCTTATGCTCTATTATCTTCTCATCACCTTTATGGTTATGGCAATAAGCGTGAACCTGCCGTTCCTTATGGCCGGACACGGCTACAGCTCGGGCACGTCGGGCCTGGTCATCTCGCTGTTCTTTCTTTTTATAATGTTGCCGGGCCTTTTCCTCAATAAGATAGTTGCCTTTTTGCGTGGCAGGGAATTTATCGTATGCCTACTGCTTATTTCTTGTGGTTTGTCAATAATTTTCTTTAGTTATCACGTTGCGCTCATTACCTTTGGCGCCTTCCTAGCCGGCATAGGATACGGCATTGCGCAACCCTGTATATACGACCGCACTGCGTCTGTGGCGAGCGCCGGTAGTGCGACCTATGCAATGGCATTGGTAATGACAATGAACTATGTTGCAATAGTGATATGTCCGCCTGTTGTGGATTATCTGCAAAAGTTGTTTGCAGTAAAGAGCGCGGGTTTTGCATTTGCTCTGGATGCCTGCATAGGGCTTGTGGCTGTTGTTGTTTTGGCTGTCAGGAATATGAATAAACGTCGTTGATAATGAATAATCTGCTCAAAGGTTCGTTGGCGCTTGCCACATCGCGCGTCATAGGCGGTCTCAACGTGAACTGTACCAAATTTCTGCTGCCGCTTTGGATAACACCAATGGGATATGTAACCCTGCGTTTGCTTTTCGGTACCGCATTCTTTTGGTTACTTGCCATATTTGACAAACCAGATACCTCGTCAACGCACGACAAAGTGCGCCTTCTGCTGCTTGGCGCCGTGGCGGTATTTGGGTATATGTCGCTCTATGCCGTGGGTATGAGCTATACCACGCCTGTGAATTTTGCCATCTTCAATGCCACGCAGCCCATTTGGGTATTCGTTATTTCGGTATTTTTGCATAACGAAAGGGTTACCAAGGGCAAGGTGTGTGGTATTCTTATGGGCTTTGGCGGTGTGGTGGCAGCATCGCTCGCATCGCCCGTGCACGACTTAGCTTCCGACCGCTTTTTGGGGAACGGCATCGCGCTGGTAAGTGCGCTTTGCTATTCGATATATCTCATATGCTCGGCAGGCTTGCTGCGCCGTGTGAGCAATCTTGTAATGTTGCGTTATACATTCCTGGGTGCCACTTTTTCGGCACTCTCTGTTTCTATCTTCACAGGCTTTTCTACCCCAATGTTCATCACGCATTTCAATGCCACGGCTGCAATGGTATTCCTGCTTGTGCTCATCTTTCCCACGGTGGTGAGCTATCTGCTTGTTCCCATAGGCATAAAATACCTGAAAACCACCCTTGTGGCTATCTATGGCTACATATCCTTGGTTGTTGCAACGGTGGTTTCATTATTGTTGGGGCAGGATCGTTTCGATATCTTTTTGCTCATCGCCCTGCTGTTGATTTGCGGTGGAATATATCTTGTGAGCGTGTCGGAAAGGGTGAGAGGGTGATTCGTCTATAAAAATGCATCTCTTTCTGTTGTGTTTCAATCAGATGGCGATAAAATATAAGACACCGGTGTGCAAAATGTCTGTTTTTTATTGAAAAACGAAGAATAAGATGCAAAAACAAAGGTTTTTTGGGAAAAATAAAACGTTTGTTGATAAATTTATCTTAAAATATTAGCATCTTGTCGAATAGTTTTGTATTTTTGTGGCCTAAATTGGTAATAGAGATAAAAATGCTGAGAAACACTCCCATAGCAGCCATAATAATTCTGATAGCTATCCTTTTTTCACAACAAGCATACGGCAAAATTTTTACAGTGAAAGTTCTTGCGGATAAAAATGCAACTGAACTCAAATTGTATGTGAGCCCGATGACAACAAAATCTTCAAGTCGCGCCAAAGAACTTAAATCATCGGCGGGAAATGTTTTTGAGGGTAATGTGCCTGCCTCAAATACCGGTTTCTATCAAATGGTGGTTATGAAAGATGGTGCACAATACTATAGCACTGCTTTCTTCCCCGATGAGGATAAAAACGAGAACATAGAGGTTCGTATAGAGCATCACGCATTGATTATTGGCGGAACAAACGAAAATAATTTGTTGAGCGAGTTTTCGCGAGTGGCTGCAAAGAATGGTCGTGCCCAATGGGAAATGTCGTCGCCCGACGATGGCAAACTTTACGGGGTATTAAAAAACTATATGTTGGCTGCCGATTCGCTTGTAGCGGTTACCGATTGCAATCCGGCGGTAAAGGATTATGTGAAATTGTGGGCATTGACGCAGGCATATAATGGCGTGCATAGTGCTGTGGCTCAGGCTTTACGGAGTGGACGCAATTTGCTCTTCACCAGTAGAGATGTGATAGGCGATTATAGTAACGCGCTCGATTGCTCACTCGCGGTGCTTTTTCAAGAAACCTTTCTGATGATTAATAAAGAACTGCCACGAGATACAATTCTGTTGGCCAAGTTCGATGCCCTATATTCAAGATATACCAATGAGGATGTTTTGAAAAAAATGTCGGAATTTCTTATATCCGGGTTTATGACGCGTCACAATTATGCGAGAGATTTTGATGGAGGTCTTGCGCAATTGCGTGCAGTGGTAGAGAAGTATAAATTGGATAATAAGTATATAGCGGAATACGAAAAACGTCGTGCCACGATAAAGGGGGCTGCATTCCCTGCCGATGTTGTTTTGCGTGATGCTGCGGGTAATGTGGTCGATTTTTCTACTTTCAAAGGAAAATATGTGTATATAGATATGTGGGCATCGTGGTGTGTGCCTTGTATAAAGGAGGTGCCTTATTTGCAAGAACTCGAAAAAGAGCTTAAAAACACCGATGTAATTATTATATCTGTATCTGTGGATAAGAACGAACAGGCTTGGAAGAAGAAAATGCAAGACCTGGGTTTGCACGGATGTCAACTGATAGATAAAGAAAATAAACTTTACGATGCGCTCAACCCCAAAGGGGTTCCGTTCTTTGTCATATATGATAAGGAGGGCCGTTTGTATATGCACGATGCTCCTCGTCCCAGCGATGGTGCAAGGTTGAAAAATATACTCGAAGGGTTGAAATGACCTTTCGAGTTTTGTCATAAATTATAAGTTTTTTATATAGTTATTATTAATTAATTTAAAAGCGTATGAAGAAAAATTACTTTTTAAGTTTCGTTATGCTGCTTTGCTTTATGACACTGGCCGTAAAAGCCAATGCACAGGCAGAGGGCATGATCGATTTGTATGGTAAATGGGCATTTACCGCTACTGTAGAGACTACGGCATTGGCTGCTGATTATGAAGGCCGTTTTGCTGCTGAGAGCGAGGTTGTAATCACAAAAGACCCCAATGGTAACTACGAGGCTGAGATTTCTGGCTTTGCAGGTGGTAGTGGTACATTCTATCCCCAAACGTTTGATGCAGCTACACAAATCTTGCATATCCTGAATGCTCCCTATGTGTGGGGTTCGGGATTGTCTATGTCATTTGCCGAGGGTGGTTATCCCTATGCAACAGGAAATTTCTACAGCGAGTTGGAGTGGACTTATGATGACGCAACAAAAACTCTCACAATTCCCGATTTTACAATTGTAGCAAATCTTGACCACTCTGCAGAAACTGCAGAAACTGTTGCCAAGTTTACAAACTGTAAAATGGTGCAAACAGAGGCTGAGATTATAGAAATTCCTAACATTGCAGGTGATTGGGATTATGCACCCGTTGATGGTTATGTATATAACGACTCTACATTTGCAAAGACATTCATTATGTCGCTTGCTGCAACCGATGACACCAACAAAGCATACAGTGCAACCATCACATTTGGCGATTATGAGCCTTTCACATTGCCTGCAACATTCGATGGCGTAATGCTCACAATACCTTTCGACAGCCTTTACCTCGATGTTGAAAACAAATATCGTTTCGGTGTAGCTTCTCCCGGTGATGAAAGAACAGGTGCTTTCAAATTCCAATATCTGTCTGAGACCTCTTTGATGCAGTACGACCGTATCTATGTACGTCAGGATAGTGTATGGAGCGAGGAAAAACAGGCTTGGGGTAACCCCATCATTCAGCGCCTTAATTGGGGATATGCAACACGCGAGAGCGAGGCAACTCAGGGCTTCACCTGGGCAGGTACATACAATGTTTCATCGGACACAATTGTTGCTAATAAAGAGTTGGCAGCTCAATTCGGTGAGTGGCCCACAGAATTCAATATTGTTATCGAGGAGAAAACACCCGGTTCATTCTATTTGACAGAATTTATGGGAAGAGACCTTTATAATGCCAACTGGGGCGCATGTGCAATAAGCCCTGCCGATGATAATAAATCGGCAACCATCGACCTTGCTCAGTATTATGGTATGTTCCTCTTGCAGAGCCTTGGCAATGGTGAGTATCTGCAGATTTTTGATGGTAATAATACAACCGGTACTATAACATTGACATTGAACGAGGACGGTAGCATTTCAATATCTCCTATGTTTATTCAGAAAACAGCTTATGGTGCCGATCCTTCAACATTCCAGCCTGTAATCTTCTATCAGAATATGACAGCTGTTAAAGAGGTTGAGAAATTTGAGTGGGCAAGCGGTTACTTCCTCACAGCCGATGTCGAGGTGTTCGATACCACAAGAGAGTGGCCTTCGGAGTTCGTTGCAAAAATAGAGTACAACGAAGGTTGGGGGCTGTATTTGCTCACCGAATTCTTCAACTACGATAATATTACATCTCTATGTTATGGCGCAAACTCATTGACTATAGCCGATGATACACAGTCTGCAACATATGGTAAAACCGGAGGATACATTGGCGGCAAATATCCTTTGTACTATAATATCTACGACAAGAACGAGAGCACAACAGCGTTGAACTTTACTGTTAATGAGGACGGCACTGTTTCAATGGACGACTTTATTCTTTTCGTTACAGATTACGACGGTTCAGGTGCTGCAGTTAAGGGTGCTCTTTACACTAATGTGGTTCTCACAAAAGGCGACACCACAGCTGTTGATTCTGTAGTAGAGGAGGTTGCTCCTGTTGTTGAAGGTATCTTCGACCTTATGGGCCGCAAGTACGATGCAATTACCGCTCCCGGTATCTACATTGTAAACGGTAAGAAGGTTGTTAAATAATTAAACACTGAATTTCACAAAGAACCTCCGTTGGGGGTTCTTTGTGAAATTTCTATACCTTATATAATATATATCATAAGGTGAACAAAATAGAGGTTGTTTATACACCTCAACAGAGCCACGATAATATATTAATATATGGCTCAAAAGAAACCCATTAAATGGTTTCAGGCAAATAATAAATATCAATTATATAATGGACAAAACACTCAAAAAAATGAAATCTGCCGGCAATTTATTGTTCTGTCTCGTTCTTTCTGCGCTTATGCTCACTACTCAGATTGCATATGCTGCGGGAACAGAAGTGGGCGTTGCCGGTAAGATGTCCGATGAAAAAGGCACCAGAATATATGGTGTTGTTGTTGAGAAGAAGACCGGTTCGGTACTTGCAGGTGCATCGGTGGCCTTGTGGAAGGGTGATAAGATGCTTACCGGTACTGTAACCGATGTTGACGGCGTTTTCAGTATTATAACAACTGAGAAAGATTTTGAGGTACAGGTATCATTTGTGGGATACAATACCATAAGATTTTCATCTTCATCACGCAAACTCTCCGGTATGAAGATTGAACTCGTAGAGGATTCGCACGCATTGGGCGATGTCGTCATTACGGGTTTAGTAACTAAAAACAAGGAAACATTTACAGGTTCGGCAACCGAGATAAGCGCATTGGAGCTTAAACAGGTGTCAGGAACCAACCTCATAGGAGCCATTGCAGCCCTCACTCCAGGTATGTCTATGGTGCAAAATACCACACAGGGCTCTAACCCCAATAACCTCCCCGAATTGGTGTTGCGTGGTATGAGTTCGTTCTCAAATCAGGGCCAGCAGGTAAACCAACCCACCATCATCCTCGATGGTACAGAGATTTCTATGCAGGAACTTTACGACCTCGATATAAACGAGATTGAAAAGATTACCGTGCTCAAGGATGCATCGGCAACAGCTCTCTATGGTTCAAAAGCTGCCAATGGTGTTATCGTCATTACCCGCAAGCCTATTCTGGAGAGCAAGTTGCGCGTGCAGTATAACTTCACAGGTAATCTGCAGTTCCCTATGCTCGACGACTACGATGTGCTGAACGCGGCAGAAAAACTTGAATATGAGCGTCTTGCAGGTCTTTACACTGCCGGTAGCGGTATAAACCAAGAGACCGGTATGCCCTCGCAATACGACTATGATAAACTATATAATGAAAAATACAAAGCCATAATGGCCGGACAAAACTCCGATTGGCTGTCGCAGCCCGCACGCACTGCATTCTCGCACGACCACTCGTTGCGTGTATATGGTGGCGCCAATAATATGCGATATGAACTTACAGGGCGCATTGGTGATACAAAGGGAGTTATGAAAGGCGACTATCGCAAACGTTATAGCATTGGATTCAAACTCGACTACTTTATAAACAATGCCGTAACTATTTCTAACAGAACAACGTATCAGGAGATTGACGTTAAGAATACTCCTTATGGCTCGTTCTCGCAGTATGTGAAGATGAACCCATATGATAAAATGTATAACGATGATGGTTCTGTTAATACCAAGCTCTCGTGGGATATAAACAACCCGTTGTACGAAGCATCGTTGGGTAGTTTCTCAAAGAGTGGCTCACGCTCATTCAGCAACACCACCGATTTCCGTTGGGATATAAGCAAAATGTTCCTTCTCACAGGACATTTCAACATTTCTACCGATTCAGAGTTCGGCGACATTTTTACATCACCTAAGTCGTTGGTATATAAGAATGTTACCGATTTGTCAAAGAAAGGACAATATACTAAGAGTACAAGTGACGGTGCCAGCTATAATGGTAACGTGGTGGCAACATTCAACAAATTCTTTGATGATGAGTCTTTGGTAAGCCTGTCGGCCGGTTGGGAAATAAACCACGCAGAGAGCACAAGTGAAACAACACAGGTAATAGGCTTCTACAATGACAACTTGTCGTTCATAGGAAGTGCAGCCGGTTATCCCACAGATATCACTCCTTATGGTTCTTTGTCGGAAACAGCCGATGTCGGTGTTTTCACAACCGGTAACTTTTCATACCGTAATCGTTACTTTGTAGATGCCACCTGGCGTATGACAGGTTCGTCACAATTTGGCGAAAATAACAGATTCGGACACTTTTGGTCGGGTGGTCTTGGCTGGAACGTGTTAAACGAGTCGTTTATGAAGAATGTGAAAAAGCATTTCGACCTCTTCAAACTGCGTGGCAGTCTTGGATACACCGGTAAGGTGAGCTTCAGCCCGTTCCAGGCTATGACAATGTATAGTTACCTAAATACGTATGAGTACAAGAACGGTATTGGTGCCGTGCCACTTACCATCGGTAATGTCGATTTGGCGTGGGAGCGCACAATGAACTATAACCTAGGTCTCGATTTCAGTATGTTTGACCGTCGTTTGATCCTTGTTGTCGATGCATACATACGCAATACCACCGACCTCCTGCTCGATAAGGCCAAGGCTCCTTCAACAGGAGTTACCACAGCAAAAGGTAATTTGGGTGAGATGCAAAACCGCGGTGTCGAGTTCCAGCTCGATGGCTACATTTTCCGCACCAACGATTTCTATTGGAGGCTTGGTACAACCGGTTATATGAACCGCAACAAGATTACCCAAATAAACAAGGCGCTCGAGGAAATAAACAAAGACAACCAGGAAAATGCCGGTTTGTACGATTATCCATTGCCCCAATATGCCGAGGGCGAGAGTGTAACTGCGCTTAAACTTGTCCGTTCCGCCGGTATCGACCCTGCAACGGGTAAAGAGGTTTATATAAAGCGTAATGGCGAGCGTACATTTGTTTACGATCCTGCCGACAAGGTGCTTATAGGCGATACCGAACCTAAATATACAGGAACGTTCTCAACCAACATCTATTGGAAAGGCTTCAGCCTCTATGCTCTCTTTAACTTCCGTTTGGGCGCCTGGGTTTACAATACAACCCGTTCTACAAAAGTTGAGGGAGCCGACCCACGTTACAATGCCGACCAACGTGTATTTGACGACCGTTGGAAAAAGCCCGGCGATATTGCTACATACAAGGATATAGCCGATACCTCAACCCCGAAACAAACCGACCGTTTTGCCGAGGAAGAGAATACTCTTACGCTTGGTTCATTGAACCTCAGCTACGAGTTCAGTGACAAAGTGTGCCGTAAACTACACCTGCGTAATTTGCGCACCGGTATAAACTTTACCGATATATTGCGTTTGTCGTCAGTGAAAATTGAACGCGGTACCGACTATCTCTATAGCCAGGGATTCGAGTTCTATTTGAATGTAACACTATAAGACTTTGATGATTATGAATAAAAAGAAATATATTATACTATGTTTGTGCGCAGCACTTGGGCTTGCATTCACATCGTGTGACGATTTCCTGGATATCACACCCGAGGGACAGGTGAAACGCGAACAATTGTTGAAGACCGAGCAGGGTGTGGAGGATGCTCTCTATGGCGTTTACTCCCAGTTGCGTTCCACATCACTCTATGGTCAGGAACTTTCGTTTTCCGCTCTCGAGATAATGTCGCAAACTCTATGGTGCTATGGTAATATGAGTTCTGCGGTGGGTATCACTGCGCTTGGTAATTACGATTATAGTTATTCAACGGTAGAAGGCTTGTTTGAATCGGTGTGGACCGAAATGTATGCAAACATCTCAAACGTAAACAGTATCATAAACTCGCCACTTGTTGAAGGTGCCACATCATATCCATATACAATATATCGTGGCGAAGCTCTTGCCTTGCGTGCTTTTATGCATTTCGATTTGGTACGTCTTTTTGCCGAGCAGTACACCGTGAATCCCGATGCCAATGGCATCCCATATGCAACAGAGTTCTCATTGAATACTCCCGATTTTGAGTCGTTGGCCAAGAACTATGAACATATTCTTGCCGACCTTACCGAGGCTGAGCAATTACTTGAAAACGAGGATGAATATGAAGGTACAAGCACTTTTATGCTCGACCGTCAGATACACCTTAACAAATATGCGGTGAAAGCGCTCCTCGCACGCGTACATCTTACTATGGGTAATAAAGAAGCGGCACTTGCATATGCTCAAGATGTTATCGAATCACGTAAGTACATATTAAAGCAGAAAACCGAAGTGCAAAACGACCTTGCCGGTGTGCTCTCACGCAAAGAGACTCTGTGGGGTGTATATCATTCCGGTTTTTATACAAATGTGAATGCAAAATTGCAGCAGACAACATCATATTACTCTCTCGATTTGCGCAACGACTATATGACACTGTATGAAACCGATGCCTCTGGCCTCGATTTCCGTATTACTGCATATTTTACAGCAGTGGATCAGGGTGGCACGCCAAAATATCGTTTAAGCAAACTTACCGATATTTATGAGTTGAATAATATGGCCGGCAGTCGTCCTTCGGAGCTTATATTGGGTATAAATATGATACGTATCCCCGAGATGTATTATATTGCAGCCGAAGCATTGTTGGACGTAAATCCCGAACTTGCACTTGATTATTACAACCAAGTGCGTATTCATCGTGGTTTGGATCCTTTAACACCTAACGACGCACTCACATTAGAGCGTATCAACGACGAACGATACAAGGAATACATTGGAGAAGGGCAGTCCTTCTTTAATATGAAGCGTTTGAACCTCCCAATACTATCTCATGACGGCGAAACTGTTTTTGAGCCTGGCAAAGAGATATACGTTGTGCCCATTCCTGATATTGAAAAAGAGAACCGTAACTAATATTAAACTCGCAATACATTATGAAAATAATAAATATCTGTAAATATGCCTTTGTTGCGCCACTAATATTGCTTGCAACATCATTGTTTACTTCCTGCGATGAAGAATATTTGGTGTTCGATACAAACAACCCGGGTATCTATTTTACAAAGGATACATTAGAATACTCATTCAGCGTTACACCGGCCGAAATAAAAAGATATACATATAATGTTCCTGTAAAGATTATGGCTGCCACCAGCAAAGAGATGCGCACCATAGGATATGAGGTTAATCCCGAATATACAAATGCCATAGAAGGAGTGCATTATGAATTTGGCGATGCTGTAATCTTGCCCGATTCCATAAATGGTTTCATACCGGTAACATTTATACGAGAAAATTTGGAGGGCTCATACGCAACAGGATATACCCGATATAGCTTGTGCCTGGAACTCGTAGATAACGAATTCTTTGCTCCCACCTTGGACTCATTGAATCAAGTGCGCATTCTGCGTTTCGATAATGCGGTAGAACAGCCTGCGTGGTACACAGCACACGGAACCAAACACTGGCCCGAGGAGTTGGGAAGCTGGCATCCATATACCTTTATTAAAATGATAGAGTATTTTCATTTAATAGAGCAGCTGCAACCCGAAACGTATTATAAAATGGTTGAAGAATATGGAGAGAATCTGGAGAACGTGCCTTATGGGTATTTTACTAAATATGAGGTTACGATGAAAAAATACGTATTCAATCCTCTGTACATATTTACAAACGACCCTGCTAACCGCGAGAACATCCTTCAGGAATTCCCCGATTATCCATTCGACATACCCAACCCGTATGATGTAGATGACGATCCCATTAATTAAGCAACAAAGATATGTTTATGAAAAAATATCATTATTTATTAACCATATTGTTCACATTGTTTTTTGTTTCTTGTTTCGAAGACGAGACAACAATAGCCGATATGACCTCTCTTTCAGAAATAACAATTAAAGAGGGTAGTATAAAAACCGTGTACAATATAAACAAAAATGAAACACTTGTTATTTCACCCGAATTATCTCAAAGTAACAAGGAAAAACCTTTGAAATATACGTGGGAAATAGACCTTGAGGAATATTCCTATGAAAAGGAACTTAATTATTATGGTGATAAACTTGGAGAATATAACTGCCGTTTCATAGTAGAGAACGAAGATGGGAAAACATTTTTCCCCTTCAAGTTATTTGTCAACTCGCCCTACGAAGAGGGTATTACCATATTAAGCGCCGACAGTGAAGGGCGCCCAATGCTTTCGTTTATGCAAACACCTGCAGTTGAAGGTGAAACGGGAACTTTCACAACAGAGGAACTGCTTACTCTCAATAACAGCGAAATGGAGTTTGCCTCTAATCCCTCAGATATGATACAATCGGGTAATACACTGTTCCTTGTGTGTAAGGGTGGTGGCTCCGGTGCCGATGCTCCTACAATATACTATCTGAATGAGAAAACATTTGTAGTGGAGAGTATGTTTGAAGTTCGTGATTATGCCGATTTCAAGCCTACAAAATTGCTGATGCCTTCAACCTGGGGAGCATATGTCGATTATCCTGTTATCTGTGAAAATGGAAACGTCTATGGTTTTTCTCCTTTTGAAGCTGCTGTAGGACCATCAACCAACCTCTCATACAACTATTCTCAGGCAGTGAGTGTAGATGATGGCGACTATTACTACGATATGATTTTGTGGGACAACGATGCAAATGCCTTGGCGCTTATATATGGAGGATACGGCCCGTTCTATTTCAGTAATGAGTACCACCTTTCTCGCTCAAATAGCGACTTTAAGTCCCTCAACTATTTCACCGGGCATAATTTTGTTACCATTGTACCGGTGAAGATGAGCAATGATGAGGTTAAACTTAATGGCTATGAAGCAATTGTGCTCACAAAAAACTCCATAATGAATTACGCTCTTGTTATAGGTACTAATTTCTGGGGTTACAATTCAACCAATGGAACTCACGTGTTGCACGATAATGGTGGTTTCAAGATGGTTGGCTTTGGAAATATGTCAATAAACGATAATACGCCCTGTATTGCAAGTAAAACGTATCAAACAATGTTCTTTGCCGAAGGTAACAAGGTGCGTAAGTGGAATTATACTACATCGCAACAGCTTACGGCTGCAGCAACCCACCTTTCAGTAGGCAGTGACGATGCAGTTATAACAGGCTTTGAAATGAGTGCCGACCAGAACACAACATATGTTACGTTCTACGAACCCGGTAAAGAGGGCAAGAATGGCAGTTTGTGGGCATTTGACACCGACAAGGGTACCGTGCTTAATAAGTGGGAAAACATCAGTTATAAGCCGGTGAAGATGTTCTACAAGAATAAATAAATAGTTATAACTTTATAAAAGAGGCTGACTAAAAAGTATTTTTTAGCAGCCTCTTTTTCAGGGAGATGAATAAAAAGATGTAGTTTAAGGCTTGCGCAGCCTGAAAAACCGCAGTTTACTGGGCGTAAATGAGGATTTTGAAGGCAAGCGTAACGCA